>JBFMDD010000345.1:0-10211 GCA_040754115.1 bacterium | reverse complement strand
GTGTTGCTTTTATTAGCTTTCTCAAACAGACAATTTTCTTTTTACCCCCACCGAAGGAACAAGGATCAAGGTACAAGGAACAAGATTACTCTACCTTGCTCCTCGATCCTTGAACCTTATTTTTATTTTTATCCGAGAATCTACTTTAAACGGTTATTAAGCCTTCTACGAAATAGAATAAAACAGCTGATTTGTCACTTTGCTCCTCGCAAGGACCAAATAAATACTTTTTCAGAACTCTATTTGCAGCTTAGATTTAGTGTGGGAATGTTATAAATCCCATTTGTTGAAAGTGATTATCAAAAGTGAAAGCATCGGTAATTTTTAAATTTTCCATAAAGATATTTATCGTGATTTAGAGAACCATCAGTAATATTGCTACTGCCTGAAGCACCGATTTTAAAAAAAGGGTCGTTGAGATATTTTTTTCTCTTTTCAATGTATTCCTGGAGAGCATTGAGGATTTCTTCTTCAAGTCTTTGATTTTATTCTTTTACTATTTCATTGAACTGGTGATAAATCTTATCTTCTACTGCTATGGTCATAGACATCTTAAGTCCACCTCCAATTAATTTAAACTCTCTTTTAATCTTTTGTTTTTAAAAAACAACTTTTGAAAGAGTTGTCAAGAAAAAAATTGCTTCGCTCAATAACTTTACTCAGTGGTGACTATATTTTCCCCTATTTTACCCCTAAAGAAATCCTGGTTAATTCAATAAACTGATTATAAAAATAAGCTATTTTTTCTTCAGAAAGAGAAGGATGATTGTAAGATAACTTGGGAGAGTAAAAGGTAGAGCACTCTTCTTCTTGATAGAAATTTTCCTTTAACCAGTTATTCTCCAGACAGGTAGAATAAAGTTTTGTTCCAGGAAAGGGATAAAATACCGAATAGATTATCCAATGAGGTTTTATCATTTGACAAAGTCTAATTGACTCGTAGATATTTTCAATACGCTCATACGGAATGCCAATCATAAAGAACACTACTACCTTAATTTTAAACTTCTTTAACAAATTACACTTTTCAATTATCTCTTCATTAGTAAAATCCTTACCCAGAATATGTTTTCTAATCCAATCATTTCCAGTTTCTATTCCCAGATGTACTCTAAAACAGCCAGCCTCTTTCAATAGCTTTATTTTTTCCACATCAATTGTATCAATTCGAGAGTTACACCAAAATGGGAGATTGATTGTAGTTTTGTATGCCTGTACAAATTGTTCCAGCCAGTTATTATCCAAAGTAAATGTATCATCTTGAAAACCAATTACTCCGTGATAATTATACTCTTTAATAAATTTCTTTATCTCTTCAATTACAGAAGTTATACTTCTCCTTCGTAAAAATCCCGATTGAGTAGCACAATAATTACAGTTATATGGACATCCTCTCGAGGTTAAAAACTCAACTCCAACAATTTTAGTGTACCATTCATTGAGTACCTGTCGATAAGGGAAAATAGACCTATCTGGGAAAGGTAAAGAATCTAAATCCTTCGTTATCTTACCAACTTTATTTTTTATAATTTCTCCATCCTGATTAAGCCATAGATTATCTATATTTTTTTCATTTTCAATTAATTTTATAAATGCATCTTCCCCCTCACCAATACATACTCCAAACACACTGGGTAATTTAATGCAATCTTTTGGACAGGCAGTTGGATGAGGTCCTCCAAGAATAATAGGGATATTAAGATATTGGAGGTAGGATTGGAGTAACCTTTTACATAGGTGATATTGAAAAGTGGTTAAATAAATACCAATTAATTGTGGACAGAGTTCATTTATCTGATTAAAGAGTTGATTATTTATTTCCTGGATTGAAAGGAGGAATGTAGTATGTCCTTTTTCCTTAAGACAAGCAGAGATATATCCTAACCCATGATTATAGCCAAGATAGTTTTTCTTATCTTGTTTTGGGATTAAATTAAGTAATAAAATCCGCATATTTCTATTTGCTCAGATTAGTGTAACAAAGATAGTTAAAATAAGCTCGCCGGGACTATAATTATATCTTCAGGTTGAATGGTAATATTTTGTTGTATTTCACCCTTTTTTATGATTTTATTAACATCTATTTGAATAATCTCACATTGACCATCTTTTTCGCGAAGTATCTTAACCTTACGCAAATCTGCAAACTTTGTAAATCCGCCAGCTAAGGCAATTGCTTTTAGTAGATTAACCCCTTCATTAACTGGAAATACCCCTGGTCTTTCTACCTCACCAACAATAGAAAATTTCTTACTGCTAATCTGTAAAATAGAAACAGTTACATGTGGATTGACAAGGTAATCCTTGCTTAGAAAGGAGGCAATTTTCTCACTTACTTCGGTTGAAGTCATTCCAGCAACATATACATTTCCCATTAGAGGAAAGGAAATTTTACCATCCGGAGCTACTGTCACTGTTTTCCTTAAATCTGGATCTTCTATTACAAATATTTCTAAGACATCCAGAGGTCCAATAGTATAATCTTTCTCTACTAAAGGTTCTGATTGAGTAATTACAAAATCAAAGCTATTAGAAATAAGATTACCTGCTTTTAAATCTACCTTTACAGTATGTGTTCCAACCTCGACAGTGGGTGGAATATTTAAGCTATAAGGGATAGTAATTTTATCTTTTGGATACAGGGAAACCTTTTTTTGAGAAGTAAATTGAATATCCGGGATAGTGGTAGTTACCACTAAATCCCCATAGAACCTACCTGTATTGACTAATTCCAAATTCATTTTTATACACTCTTTTATTCGATAGAGTGGCTTGTCGAATGTTAGATTAGCAGAAACGGCAGCAGGAATCTCTATTTTATTGTCAAATTCCTTATTGGCATAGATTAATATATACCTTAATTGGTATATACCAAATTTAATTTCTTTAAGTGCAATACGAAATTTAAAGACTATTTCTTGAGTAGGTGATAATTGTCCAAAAGATTTCACTCCCTCCCAAATTACTTTATTATCCGGGTCTATTAAGTTAACTTGAAATATGGAGGATGGGATATTAACAGGTCCAACATTTGATATTTTAAAAGACACCTTACTATGAGAAGTAAAAGAGCCTGGTAGAATAGGTGTAACTTCCAATAATGCTCTCGAAAGATATTCTGATTGGGTAATTTCGGTAAATATTTTACTGGTATTGAAAGATGGTATCTCTTGAGCATATACACTATGAATGATAATTATATGTATAATAGACAAAGCTATTAAAAATTTATTCCTCATACCGAGAATTATAACACAAGGGATAGAAAATGTCAATGATTTAAAATAATTTTTTAATTGACATATAAGATATTTTATGTTAACATTTAAGTAAAATTGATGGAAAAAGAGTTAAATATAAGATTAAAATCACATTATGACTTTACTCCAAAAGAAGGTATAATGCCTATTAATCAACAGGATAAATACGCAATTCTACAATGGGGTAATGTAGATGATAAAGAGTTATCAATCTTTATAGATACAGATACCTTCCTTGATGTTAGAAAACATGCACAAAAGAGAACAGATAGAGAGGTAGGTGGTTTTCTTATAGGAGATGCAATGCAAGAAAAAGAAAACCTCTTTATCCAGATAACTCATCTCATGAAGGTACAAGAAATTCAACATAAAAGTGGTGAATTTATCTTTACTCATGGGGTCTGGAAGATGATTGATAGCATAATGTCAGAACGCTATCCTGATAAGCAATTGTTAGGCTGGTATCACACACATCCCGGAATAGGATTATTTTTATCCCCGGAGGATAAATTTATACAGAATAACTTTTTTAATCATCCATGGCAAGTAACATTAGTACTTGACCCGTTGACTAAATATCAACTTTTTTATTATAGCAAAAATAAGAAATTAGTAAACATAGGATTCTATATTTATACCGCTAAACAAAATCAACAACTCCTAAGGCGTTTAAAGAGAGAACTTGAGTTAGGAGAGAAACGAGAGAAATGTGGAAGATACCGTGCACATCATATATTTACTTAATCAACGCCAACATAAAATGAATAGTAGTCGATAGTTCACTATCTACTGTATACTCCTAAAATAATATCTTGCTATTCCCATAATCTCTGTATTCTATTTTCTTACCCATCTGGACTGTTACAATTAATCTTATCAATATAAATACAGTAATTACACTTCCAATTATACCAACTAAAAAACTTAAAGGCAAATAAACAAATTCTACCTTATGACTACCCGCGGGGAAATTAATAGCTCTAAAGGCATAGTTTGCTCGATATACCTTCGTTGGCTTACCATCTATAAAAGCCTTCCAGTTAGGATAATATGTATCGCTTAAAAATAATATACAATCAACATCGCAATACCCATTAAGTATAACCTTATTAGGTTGATAATCTACAATTTTTATTTTGGATTTGTTTAGAATTTGGAATTGAGAATTGGGAATTTCTTCCTCTATTATTAGCTCATTTGTTGAATCAAAACTTGGATTTTTCATTACCTCTAATATCTTTTGTCTATCTTTAATTATCCTTACCTTTGATACAAAAAATGCCCTTGGAAGATAGGTAGTATTCCAATATATTTTAATTGCCTCATCTTCATAGACTCTTTTTAACTGCCTCATTTTTAACTCAAACTTAGAGATAACATATTTAATATTTAATACATCTAATAAATTCCCACCACCTCCTTCTTTAATAATTTTTAAAAGTTGATTGTAATCATTTAGGGTTAAAGATTCATATCCTTGCGCATCAAAAATTTTATAAAAAAGACCATAATTAGGGACTAAAGATTTCTGTACACCTATTAGTGCATCTTCCAGAGTAGTTCCTCTAATGATATGAAAATAGCTATCTGTTTTTGGCTCTAACAAAATTCGATAGCAATCTTTATCCTGCAAGATAAATTTTAATCCGCCTGATTTATAGGTATAAATTTTTTGAGAAATAAGAGGATTAATCTCTACTCCAAATAGGAATAAGTCAACTATTATAATACCAACTATCCCAAGATTAAAAACCATAATTGAAATTTTTTCTTTAAATAATAAAAAGATAAGTAAAATAGTTAAGCTGGCAATTGAGCAAACTACTGTAAAATTTACCAAAAGGCTATTAGCCCAGGTATCTATCTGGATATCCGAGGAGTATGGGAAATAAGTTCTCTTTAATAATAAAATAAGTTTTTCTTGATTTAAGCAAAAGAGTAAAAAACTACCTGCATAAATTAAAATAAATGTTGAAAATAAATTTAGAATCTTACTACCACTATCTTTTATCTTTGTTATGAGATAATCGTATCCAAAACCAGCTAATACACTACCTCCAAATACAACGAAAGAGAAGAATTTAACCGGGTATCTAATCATACTAAAACCAGGTAGATATTGATAAAGTATCTGATATATTGGAAATAACTTACCAAATGAGAGCAAAATAAAAATAAGAATTATTCCTGCAAAGAAAAGTATTATTCTTTTTCTTGGTAAAAAAATAATCGATATACATGCAAATAATAAAGGCAAAATACCTGAATAGATACTCTCTAACCATGATTGCCCAAACCAAAAATGGCTCTTTTCAATAAAATTACCTGTAAAATAAGGTAAGATTAAATTTAATAATTCATGTGGCCCTAATGATAGGCTTGTAGCATGAGTAAATTTAAGTCCTGATGTACGGGTTGAAAGGAAAACCATCTCTAAAAAAGGCAATATCTGGAAAAGAGTCAACCCTAAACTGATTAGTCCAACCAAAGGCAGTGGGGTTAGACCTTGAATATTGAATTTAGACCTAAATTCAATATTCAAGGTCTGACCCCAAAGAGTACAAATAGTGAACACCGTTAGTGTAATTAAAGTACCATACAATTGAGTTGGCTCTCCAGCTAAAAATTGTATCCCTAAAAATAGTCCGGTCAAGATAAGATAAATGGGATGTTTGTAAGTTAGGGCTCTGGCATAGAACAAGAAAATGAGTGGAGTCCAGGTAGCCGCACTTAGAGTGGTAAGCATATCAACTACTGAGAGGAGGAAACCACCAAAACTATAGGTAATAGCTGATACTAAGGCACCTGTTTTACTTACATTAAAGCTTTTCATTAACAGGTATGTAAAAATAGCAGATAATATAAAATGTGATATGATAAAAAGTTTAATTCCAAAGAAAAAAGGGAAGATATAGGGTAAAATAGAGATAGGATAAAATACCGCTGGTTGTAAAGCTGCTAAATTTGGAATACCTGCAAATAGATACGGATTCCATAATGGAATGATACCATCCTTTATTGTAGAGGCACTAAAATAACGAATTGGGTAAAAATAGCGATGAATATCACCATATCCAAAAGCAAAATCAGCAACCAATGCCTTTGCAAAAAAAAGCAATGTTATTCCTATTAAAATTAATGCAAATGGTATATCCTTCTTATTAAACATCTCTTTCAAATTAAGTATATCAAAAAATATCATTTATGTCAATATTCTTCGTTTTTCCTATTTTTTTATTGCAATTATCTAAATGATATGGTATATTATTAATAAGTGTTCAAGTATCAGTTATGGCGGGACGGTTCACTTTTGTTTGAAAGCTTGCGGTTAGAAAAGGGAGTTGAAATTGAAAGGTAGAAATTAGAAAATCGGGGAGAGAAATGAAACAAGTCTATGAGTTGGATGTTTACAAACTGGCGGAGGAGTTATCAGATAAGGTCTGGTACGACTTTGATAAGTGGAACAAAAAGGTTCAAAATACTGTGGGGTATCAGATAATACGGTCATCTGACAGCATAGCTGAAACGGTTCACGTTAGCGTGAAAGCTTGCGGTTAAAAAATGGATATGAAATTAGAAATTAGAAATTGGGGAAAGAAGTAAAGACCTAATTTCTAATTTCTAATTTCCAATTTCAGTGTGGATATCCGAAAGAAATCATAGGAAAAACGATAAGATGAACCGTCTCGTTATTGCCAAACGATTACATTAAGAGTGAGTATTGGAGTAGAGGGAATATGCTTATTCGTCAGTTAGCTGAAGAAGAAGAGCTCAAGAGATTATCACCTTATGCTATGCCTTCTTCCAGAAGTCGTGGCAGAGATAAGAAAGAGGAAGAGTGTAAAATTCGTACTGCATTCCAACGAGATAGAGATAGAATTATTCACTCTAAATCATTTAGACAATTAAAATATAAAACGCAGGTCTTTTTAATTCCAACGCATGAGGCATTAAGGACAAGATTGACTCATACCATAGAGGTGGCACAGATTGCCCGCACAATTGCAAAGGCATTACGATTAAACGAAGATTTAGCAGAAGCTATCTCTTTAGGACACGATTTAGGACATCCACCTTTTGGACATGCAGGTGAGGAGGCATTAGATGAGATATGCCCAGGTGGATTTAGACATAATGAACAAAGTCTTAGAGTAGTGGAAGTTTTAGAAAAGGAAGGTGAGGGGCTAAATTTAACATTTGAAACAAAAGACGGAATCTTAAAACATTCTAGAGGAGCAACAAGCCTATTTGTTAATCCTGAAGATACAAAACCATTAACATTAGAGGGAGAAATAGTTAGATTAGCAGACAGTATTGCTTATGTAAATCATGATATTCAAGATGCTATTTCTTCAAAAGTAATTAAGCTGAAAGACCTACCATCATCCTCTATTCGGGTCTTAGGCAATAAACATTCTTCAAGAATTAATACCATGGTTGCAGATGTGATTTCAAGTAGTCAGGATAAAAATACTATCACCATGAGTAATGAAATTTTAGAGGCAACAAATACACTTCGAGACTATCTTTATGAAAATGTCTATCCTCACCCAAAGATTATGCATGAGGCGAATAAAGCTAAGCGGGTGTTAAAAGAATTGTTTGGGTATTTTATGAAAAATCCACAGCAAGTTTTAAAAAAGATGAGTTTTTTAACCCAGTATACTCCGTTAGCACGAATAATCACTGATTTTATTGCAAGCTTAAGTGACCAGGAATCTTTATTGATGTATGAAGATGTGTTTTTACCTAAACCATGGATAGAAGGAAGATGAGTTAATGATTAATTACATTCCTCCATTTATAGTAATGGAGATTTTAGAAAGAGCAAAGCAGATAGAAAAAGATGGTAGACAAGTTATACATTTAGAAGTTGGAGAACCAGATTTTGATACACCAAATTGTATAAAAGAGGCAGCTATAAGGGCTATAAAAGAAGGCAAGACTAAATATACCCATAGCTTAGGATTATTAGAGTTAAGAGAAGCAATTGCTGAATATTACCTTAAAGAGTATCAGGTAACTATATCTCCAGAACAGATAATTATTACATCAGGAACTTCTGTTGGGTTACTTTTAATCTTTGCTTGCCTGCTTGATACAGGTGATGAAGTTATTTTACCTCATCCGTATTATCCATGTTATCCTAATTTTATTAAATTTCTAAAAGGTGTGCCTGTATTTGTAGAATTAGAAGAGGCAGATGGCTTCTGGTATCATCCAGATAAGATTAAAGAAAAAATATCTAAAAAAACAAAGGCTATTTTAGTTAATTCCCCTTCTAATCCTGCAGGAAGGGTATTGGATGATATTACTTTAAAAAAGATTGTACAACTTGGCAAATTAGTTGTCTCAGATGAAATATATCATGGCTTGGTCTATGAGACGCAAGCTCATTCTATTTTAGAATTTACTGAGCGAGCATTTGTATTAAATGGTTTCTCTAAAAGATATGCAATGACTGGTTGGAGATTAGGATATTTAATTGCTCCGAAAGAGTATGTGCGAACTATACAGAAACTACAACAAAATTTCTTTATATGTGCTAATGAATTTGTTCAATTGGCAGGAATTTCAGCTATTTGCCAGGCGCAGATGGAAGTAAAAAAGATGGTAGAAAGTTATGATAAAAGACGAAGGTTTATGGTCGATAAACTTAAAAATATAGGTTTTGGTATTCCTAAGTCTCCTGATGGTGCATTTTATATCTTAGCTAATGCAACAAGATTCTCAAAAGACTCTTTCAAATTGGCTATTAAAATACTAGAAGAAACACTTGTTGCCGTTACTCCAGGAATTGATTTTGGTTCTCGGGCAGAAGGCTATATCAGATTTGCATATACTAACTCTTTGGAGAATATTAGAGAAGCTCTTTTTAGAATTGAGGAATATTTAAAATAATGATTATTGATTTACATATACATACATTAGTAGGTTCTCATTGCAGTGTAATTGATATTTATGACCTTATTAAGCAGGCAAAAAGGGTAAAATTAGATGGTATCGGTATAACCGACCATGATAGTACCGCGGGAATATGGCAATCCAAAAAGATAGGTGAAGAAGAAGGGATTTGTGTCTTTGGTGGCATTGAAGTCTCAACAAAAGAGGGACATGTAATGGTCTTTTCCAAAGACATAGATGAGATAAAAAGACCTATCCATGTAGTAGATTTAATTTCATGGGTACACATAAGAGGTGGGGTAGTCATTCCGGTACATCCTTTTAGAAGAGGAGTTCCATGTCTATCTAATAAACTATACGAGATTTCTGGTTTTGATGCCATAGAGACATTAAATGGTAATTGTACACAGGATATGAATATCCTTGCCTGGTTAGCAAGTCTTAAATTGGGAATTCCTGGGATAGGTGGGAGTGATGCTCATACATTAACTCAAGTAGGTAGATATGCTACTATGTTTGATACCCATATTGAAACTGAAGAGGAATTAATTAATGCCATAAAGTCAGGAAATTGCCATGCGGTAAAGTGGGCATGTTAACCGCTGTTGGTCGCTTCCCTATTATCCATAGATAACCTTCCCTTTCTCCATCACAGTTGTTATGAAAGCTGGTTTAACATTGCTCCATTTCTGGATTTCCTCTTTGGTGTATACCACTAAATCAATGGCAACTTTTAAGCCCCTAAGATGCTTTCGGATTTCTCTCCCTCTCTTATATCTTGGAAGATTACTTTCCTTAATTATCAATATATCTAAGTCACTATTTTTTGATGGATTTCCAGAGGCATAAGAGCCAAAAAGAATTATTTTTTCAGGCTTAATATTCTCTACAATCCTTCTTTTTATCTCATCTATTTGTTCTTGTGTTACCATCATTAAAATCCCTCGTTTAATTACATTCTTTGTTCTTTATTTAAGCCACCAATTGTTTTCTACTTTCTACTTTCTACTTTCTACTCTCTACTCTCTACTCTCTACTCTCTACTCT
>JBFMDD010000344.1:0-11753 GCA_040754115.1 bacterium | reverse complement strand
TTCATTGTTTTTTACTACCAATTTCAATCAATTTCTATAAATTTCCATTATATTTCTATCAGTTTCTATCTTTCTTGTAGTGTGAGATGAAAGCTTCATTTTCATTAGCGAACTTAACCGTACAGGTTGCAGATTTTTCTAAGTCATCTTTTCTATCTTCTCTTTTCTCATTTGGATTTTAATCGGTTGAGAGCGTTAAGGTATGCCTTGGCAGAGGCAACAATGATATCTGTATCTGCTCCTCGACCGACAAATATCTTCTCATCGCTTTCAATGCGAATAGTTACCTCACCCATGGCATCTATCCCACCAGTAACTGCATGGACCGAGAACTCAACTAATTTACTATGTGGATTTACTATTTTATCAATAGCTTTATAGGCGGCATCCACCGGTCCTGAGCCTTGTGCATCCGTTTCCAATACCTCTCCTTTGGCAGTAATTAATTTTATCTTAGCCGTTGGAGTAACTTTATTTCCACATAACACTTCTAATGAGTCAAGGGAATAAAACTCCTCTACTATTTGCACCTCATCACTAATAATAGCCTGGATGTCACGGTCAGTAATTTCCTTCTTTTTATCTGCTGTTCTCTTAAATATCTCAAATGCCTTTTCGAATTCTTTTTCACTTAGTTCATAACCTAATTCTTCCAATCTATTCTTAAATGCATGTCTGCCAGAAAGTTTTCCTAAGACAATTTTACTTGAAGTAAGTCCAATACTTTGTGGGGTCATAATTTCATAAGTAGTTCTCTCCTTCAAAAAGCCATCTTGATGAATTCCTGATTCATGTGCAAAGGCATTTGCTCCTACTATAGCTTTATTTGGCTGAATTGTCATTCCCGTATAATTACTCACCATTCGAGAGGTTTTATAAATTTGAGTAGTATCCACATCGGTTTTAACTCCAAATATGTCACCTCTGGTTTTAATACTCATGACTATTTCTTCTAAAGAGGCATTACCCGCCCGTTCACCAATGCCATTTAAGGTACACTCAACCTGCCTAACTCCAGCCCGAATAGCAGCTAATGAATTAGCAGTAGATAGCCCTAAGTCATTATGACAATGGACACTTAAAATAGCCTTAGAGATATTGGGCACATTGGCAATAATATTCTTGATAAGATTGCCAAATTCTTCTGGAATTGCATAACCAACAGTATCCGGGATATTGATAGTAGTTGCACCTGCATCAATAGCTGCCTCTATTATTTGATATAGATACTCTATATCAGCTCGTGTAGCATCCATAGGTGAAAATTCTACCTCTGGTGTATAACTTTTAGCAAATGCAACCATCTCTTTAGCAATTTCAAGTACCTCTTCAGGGGTTTTGTGTAGTTGATGTTTTATCTGTATATCAGAGGCAGAGATAAAGGTATGTATTCTGGGTTTTTTAGCAGATGAAATAGCCTCCCATGCTCTATTTATATCCTCTTTGCGTGCCCGGGCTAATGCACAGATAGTAGGTCCTTCTATCGTTTGAGCAATCTGTTGTACAGCTTCAAAATCCCCTGGAGAGGATATTGGAAATCCTGCCTCAATAATATCTACTTGTAACTTAGCTAATTGCTTGGCAATCTCAAGTTTCTCTTTTATGTCCAGACTGGCCCCAGGAGATTGCTCTCCATCTCGCAGTGTAGTATCGAAAATATAGATTTTATCCACTTAGTTTTTCCCTCCAAATATCAAGTAATAAATTAACCAGAAAAATAACCAGCTCTGTATAGTTTATTTTTTTGTTAGCGATTCCTCTCTATTCGTTCAAATATTTATTGATTCGCTTTTCCCATTTATTGGGATCAGATTTCAAATGCATGACAGCAAATACTATAATTTCTTTGGATTTATACTGATACAGAATTCCGTATGGAAAACGATTAAGCAGACATCTTTCTTGGAGTTTTCGAAAAACAATGCCAGGCTTGAGGGAAAGAAGATATACGACTTAGGCATTCTTTTACCTCTACTGCAAATTCATATCCAAGTCCTGGATACTGAGCATTGTAGTAATCAATTGCTTCAGCCATTTCCACCTCAGCACATGCAAGAATGCGAACTTTCATCTTTTCGATAACCTTTTGAAAACATTTTCTGCTGTATCCGCAGGGATCTCCCCTAACTCAAATGCGGCAACTCTATCTTCCACTTCTTCACGCCATTTGGCATCAATGTCATTATTCGAAAAAGGAGCAAAGCTGAAAAATAAACGTTCAATCAACTCAGCTCTGTCAATAGGATTGAGTTGTAAAGCTTCTTGAAATATAGATTCTGCTACGGCAGTCATAATATCCTCCTATGATTCATGTTGGTAATGTCAAAAACTAACCCAAGAGAACACAGAGAGCACTGTGGTATCAAACCACGTTACATCTGCACCAGGAGATTGCTCTCCATCGCGCAGTGTAGTATCGAAAATATAGATTTTATCCACTTAGATTCTTCCTCCGTAATATATCAGCAATTTTGTCTTTCTGAATGGTTACTAATAAAGATCCATAATCCACTTTCCGTCGTGTTCGGGATTAGGAGTTATCTTTTGTAATTTGGTATTTACCACAAGGTCCATAGTTTCTAATACTAAATATCCAATCAAGGGAGGAGTAGTAGCATCATTTTCCATCACTTGCATTTCGATATCTCGATCCTGAATAATAATTACAGCCCCCATGAAAAATACGCCGTTTTACTTTATCATTCGCCGTTGTTACTTCCCGTGTATGGGAATACATTAATCCTAATTTTTCAATTTCCTCTGGAGGCAAGCATAAAAATGCTGCTCCTGTATCGACTACTGCTTCAATTTCTACGCATTCTTATTTCTTCTTCCTTGATCATACCTTTTTTATTCGCTGCCACATCCAAAAAATTTTTCACAATCACCTTTTCAATTACTTTTCCCACAACTATATGTCCTCCTGATTTGTTTTTTGTTTATATAGTATAGATTTTTATCTACTCCACCATCCTAACTACCATATTAGGTTTAATACCATCATTTTTAGTAATAATACCAATAGAGGAATTCTTATTTACTTCTATTATTTTAGTTTCCCCAACGATAGTTTCTGTATCCATGGTATTTTTCTTATGTACTACAAGCATAGTACCCGCTTTTATGTTACATTCTAATCCACAATCAATATAGAGTTTGTCGCCGTTTACTTGTGTTATTTTTGCCTCCCATTTGTATTTATCCATTTCTTCAATTATAATGTCAATTATTCTTTGTGTAACCTTATTAATTGAGAGAGCTAATGCAGAGGTTTGCCAGTCTGGATTAAGTTTACCACCTTTGTTATTCTCTAAGCCGGCTAATTTTTCTCCTTCTAATTTTGCCTCTCCTTTAACACGGAAGGATTTAATTATCACATCTGTATCTGGGTCACACAAATCTATCTCTACTCCTATACATGCCTTAGTAACTTTTGGTCCTCTAAATCGAGTAGGTAAAGGACGGTGATACCATTTGATTACTGCCTCTTCTCTACATTTTAATATTCTACCTCTTATTGTCAATTGGGCAAGCTCTTTAGATTTCTCTATCGCTTTTGCTTCTTTAACAACAAACCTATTTGTATTAAATAATGCGGATTTAAGTTTTGAAGCAAAGAGTTTACCACTTTCAGGATAGGCCTTTTTCAGCTTAACATAGAAGTTTTCTATAACAATTTTCTTTTTATGCCCATAATACTCTTCAGGTTGTGTTTCTGCAGTATTTATTAGTATTAAAATGATGAGTAAAGCTAAAATTTTACAGTTAATTACTTGATAGAGGTATTTGTTTGCCACTTCTTTTACCCCCTAAGGAACTCTTTCACCTGTTTAATAGCACAATATTTGCCACACATAGTACAACCTTCTGAAAATAGTGGAGAAGTTTGTCCTTGATACTCTTTGGCTTTTTTAGTATCAATAGCTAATTGGATTTGGGCATTCCAATCTAATGTTTTTCGTGCAATAGCCATTTTGTTATCCCAGTCTAATGCTTTTGGTATTCCTTTGGCGACATCTGCTGCGTGAGCAGCAATTCTTGAAGTAATAACTCCATTTTTCACATCCTCAATAGTTGGTAGTCTAAGGTGTTCAGAAGGAGTAACATAGCATAGGAAATCCGCCCCATAAGTTCCCGCTATAGCACCACCAATTGCCCCGGTAATATGGTCATAACCAGGTGCTATATCAGTTACCAGAGGTCCTAAGACATAAAATGGCGCCTCATAACACAGCTTCTTTTCTAATAATACATTTGCTGCAATTTGATTTATCGGTAGATGTCCTGGCCCTTCTATTATTACCTGAACATCTTTTTCAAATGCCCGTTTAGTTAACTCACCTAAAATGATTAATTCTTGTATTTGTGAGCGATCGGTTGCATCTTTTAAACATCCTGGTCGCAGTCCATCACCCAGGCTTAATACAATATCATATTCTGCTGCAATATCTAAAATAGCATCAAAGTATTGATAAAGTGGATTTTCTTCAAGATGAAATATCATCCACTCGATTAAAAAAGCCCCTCCTCGACTTACCACATCCATAATTCTACCCTGTCTTTTTAGTCTTTCGATACTCTCTTTGGTTACCCCAGCATGAATAGTCATAAAATCCACCCCATCTTCTGCCTGTTCTTTAATAACACTTAAGATTGATTTAGGTGTCATCTCCATTATAGAACCTTTTTTATTAACTGCATCAACAGCCGCCTGATAAATTGGTACAGTCCCCAAAGGCACCTCTAAATCTTTAAGTATTTCTCTTCTTATTTTTCTTATATCACCTCCAATAGATAAATCCATTACTGTATCTGCACCAGCGGATACTGCGGATTTGACTTTTTTTATTTCTTCTGTAGGATTATTAATACTTGGCGATGTCCCGACATTGGCATTGACTTTAGTTCGAAGTCCCTTCCCAATACCACACAGTCTGGAGATTTTCTTACGGTTAGGATTATGAGGTATAACAATAGTCCCTTCAGATAGTCCCTGTCGAATATACTCTACCTCTACATTTTCACTCCTGGCTATCTGTCTCATTTCCCAGGTTATTTCAAATGCCTTAGCTTTTGCCTTCAAAGTCACTTATTTAGTCTCCTCTTTCGGGGTTCTTTTCCTTTTTTAATACTTTTATGAAGGCATTTACTACATTTGGATCAAATTGAGTTCCAGCACCATTTTTTAACTCTTTGGCAGCTGCTTCTTTAGATAGAGCTTTTCGATATGGTCTATCTTTAGTCATTGCCCCGTACGCATCTACAGCTTCAATAATAAGTGCTTCTTCAGCTATCTCGTCTTTAGTTAGTCCATCAGGGTAGCCTTTACCATCTAACCTTTCATGGTGATGACGAATAGCACATATTACTTCTTTGGGGAATGCTATTGATTTTAAAATTTCTGTTGATATAAGTGGGTGTTTTTTAACAACTTCAAATTCCTCATCTGTTAAACCACCTGGTTTAAGCAAAATCTCCTCCGGAATACCAATTTTACCGACATCATGAAGAAGTGTTGCCACTTTTACATTCTCTGCCGATGCTTCTGGCATCCCTAACTCCTTTGCAATTTCATAAGCATATCTTGCCTTTTCTTCAGAGTGACCACCGATATATGCATCTTTTAGGTCTATTGCTTGACTTAAATTTGTAGTTGCCTCCATAAGTCCTTTTCTAATTGCCTCAAATAATCCGGCATTTTCAATAGCGATAGATGCCTGGTCTGCAAATGTAGAAAGTAAATCTATTTCTTCATGCGTGTAGGTGTAAGGTTTTGTTGAAAGCACTGAAATAGTTCCAATTACTCGTTCTCGGACTATTAAAGGAACAGTTAATAATGATGCAACTTCAATTTTACCTTCTGCAGGTTGAGGTTCTTCTTGCTTTACATCAGTACACACAATAGGCTTCTTTTGCTCTGCTGACTGAATAGCAAATTTCTCTTCTACCTCCAACTCCTTTTTCTTTAAACCAATTGAAGTCTGCAATCTCAATTTCCCCTCTTTTTTATCCACGAGTCTAAGTACACATTGTTTTACATTCATCGCCTCACTTACTAATTCTACTATTAAACTTAACACCCTCTCAATGCCCAGAGTGGAAAGAATGGTTTTGCCTATTTTAGAAAAGGCAGTTAATTCAGAAGCCTTGTGCTCAAGCTTTTGATACAATTGAGCTTCTTCTATAACAATAGTAGCTTGAAGTGCCAATGACGAAAATACATTTAAATCATCATCTGTAAAGTTTTTCCCTCTGGTGCGATTAATATTAAATACACCCACTACTTCATTTTTAAGAATTAGTGGTATAGAGATAGTAGACTTCACTCCCTCTTTACGCAAGATTCCAACAAAAGAGGAATCATCCATACCACGATTTATGACTAATGGTTTATTCTCTTTAGCTACATAACCAGCAATTTCTTTACCCATTTTAATCCTTTTACCCTTCATCGCTTCTTTTGTCATCCCATAACCAACTTTAACATATAACTCCTCTTTTTCTTTATCTATGAGCATAATGGAACCTGAATCTCCCTCTAATATAGTAATGGAGGTATACAGTATTAAATTTAACAGTTTATCTAAATCCAGTGTAGAAGTAATAGCCTTGCCAATATGACTTAAAGTAGCCAATTCTGCTACTCGGTGTGTAAGTTCATGTTGCTGAGTGCATAATGAGGAGATAGTTTTTGCAATTGAATGTAACAGTTCCCCTGCTCCATAAATTCTATCTTCTGGGAATTTTTTAATATCTGATGCAGATTCCATCAATTCGTCTTGATCAAGTCCAAACTCAGCAGAGATGTTTTTAATCTTCTTAGGATCTACAGGAGTAAATATTTGTGCTCCTTCTATTTCTATGGAACCCATTGGAGTGTTTTCAACTATGATAGGTGCAACAAAATGTGCCAATCCCGCAAAGCAATAATATGCCTTTGGCCTATTATCTCGCAAACTATCATTTTTAATCCTTACGCTAAATTGTTTGCATCTTCCTTTGCCTTCACTACAGCTTTGAATTAAGCTACAGAATTTATTCAATCCAACAGGTTTAGTAACAGGATTTCCATCAGTATCTAATATTGAGACGGATATACCAATAGCCTCAGTGAAGTTATCTTGAATTCTTTGAAGGGTGTTCTCATCAACATAATCTCTCAATGTTAAAGTAGGTGTTAAAAACTTACTTATATTTCTTCGCTCTTTAAGTAAATCTAATGCTCTTGTTTCTTTTGGAAGTGTAAAATAAAAAGCACTACCTTCACCAGGTTTTCCTTCTGCCCATATCTCTCCTCCATGTGCCTCTATTATCCCTTTGGCAACTGCTAATCCTAATCCTTGCCCTTCATAAGTAGGGGCTGTTTTAAAAAATTCATCAAATATCCGCTCATAATCTTCTTGAGGCAATCCTTTACCTGTATTCATAACACCTACCTGAATACAATCACTCCATTCTTTTGCTTGAATATTTACTATTCCTGATGGTGGAGCAAATTTAATAGCATTATCTATTAAATTTGTTAATACCTGTCTAATCCTTTCTGAATCAGCAGGTACATCTGAGATATCCCTGGGTATATTAGATTCTAAAGTGATATTTTTCTCTGCTGCAGCAGGTTTAAAAAATATCATCACATCGTCTACTAAACTTTGTATATTAGTCAATTTTATATCTAATTCCTGTCTACCTGAAGTCATCATAGAATGGTCTAAGAGATTACAGATTAACCCATTAAGTTGCTCTAACGATTTATCAATATTAAAGAGGAATCTTTCCTGTTGCACATTTATATTGCCAAAAGCCCTATCTATGAGAAGGTCAATAGCACCTTTTATAGTAGTCAATGGAGTCCGTAGTTGATACGCACAATTATATACAAATTCAGACTTCCGCTGGTTAGTTAAAACTAAAGTTCTATTTTGATTTTTTAACTCTTGGTTTTGCTGTTTTAGAACATTAACCAGGTAGAGATAAAATACGGCTATATAAGCTGTTAATGGAGCCCAAAGCACAAACATATAGCCCATTCCTTCCTGATATGCTAAATAGCTAATGAATATAATAATGAGGAGTAAAAGTACCATAACTACATCTGCTATTTTAACTATCTTCTCAGGCTCAAGTGGTTTTGGTTTAATCCTTCTTTTCATGATTTTTATACCTCTTTTTTTGTTGATAACTGGTGATTGGTAACTGGTGATTATCATTTAACCAGTTACTATTTAACCAATTACCAATTTTTAAGCAGCAATCTTTTCCTTCAGCGATGAAACCTCATCTTCTAATTTTCTAACACGGTCTCCAAGTAATGTATGTTCTTCTCGCCGCACTATTACCTCATATAATCTACCTAAAGCTTTATTTGTCTCATCTATTCTTGCATTAATTCTATCGTCCATCTTCTCCATTCGGATATGTATCTCTTCAAATTTTGCATCAAATCGGATGTTTATCTCATCAATTCGTCTGTTAACTTCTTCAAATCTTGCATCCATTCTATCATTAGTCTCATCAATCCGTTTATTTGTTTCATCAATCCGTTTATTTGTTTCATCAATCCGTTTATTTGTTTCATCAATTCGCTGACCAGTATAGATCAATTGTTGATTCATATCTGATAGCCGAGTAGAACCCTCATTTATTCTTAATGATATCTCATCCAATCTCCCCTCTATCTTATCCATTCTTGAGCCTAATTCATTTATCTTCGGTATCAATGCAGATGTAATACCTTCTACTAACTTAGAAACTTCCATTTTTTTAAATACTCTCCTTTTTTAGATGCTTGATTAATCAATGCAAATTGTAAAATTAAAATAATAAATTTGCAGTGGGCCTAAAACTTACATACCCCTCCTACCAGATAAGAGGTAGATTTTTTCTCATAATGGACACCTTCTGCATCGCGGTCATTATCTGCTAACAGCATACCAAAGTCAATCCGACAATCTTTATAAGCATAACCCAGTCCTAATCCAAAGTATGTAAAATCTACATCTATGACATTGGTGAGACTGACTGCCTTATCAGGTACTGGTGATGGGTCAGTGAATATACCACCACGAATTGTCCAGATGTCATTTAACTGATACTCTGCTCCAATACGGAATCGGTCAGTAGCTTTCCAGTCTACATCTCTGGTAGGAATATCTTTCAGTAGTATCTGATCAGGCGTATCATAGTCAATATGAGACCTCATGGTTGTCCAGTCAGTCCTTGCCCAGTCTGTTGTAATAACTAACTTAGGTTGAGGTCTGAAGGCTAATCCAATTCCATAGGTAGGTGGATGCTCAAATCTCTGTGTGTAATCACTACTTTCATCTACATTCATAAGGGGATGTGTATGCTTTGCTTTACCTGTCCCTTTTAATTTCACTGTATCCCCAGTTCGATACACCGCACCAATATCAATATTTGGCTTAATTTTATACATCAACCCTATTACCTGTTCAAAGCCAAAGCCGTCTCCATCTACCTCTATACTATATGTATATGTGCCCATTCCAGGGGGGACATCCTTCTTCGCATATTTTTTGTACTTACCTTGTAGAAGATTTAACCCCGCACCTAAGGATAAATTAGGATTGATTTGCTTTGCTATTGAGAGGTTATACACAATCTCGTAAGCCTCAATTTCATAATCAGCCGTTATTCCTGCCTTAGCGTCATTCCACTTTGATGCATAACCAATTGGTTCATATATCCCGGCAGCAATAACAACATCTTTAAATGGTGTATATCCACCCACACCTGGTAAAAATGTATGAACCAGGATGTCTTTTTTATTAAACTTGTCGAAGGGTTCAGTTCCGAATTGAAAAAAAACATCCCCCTGGTCACTATTCTTCTTAGTTATTAAACGATTTGCCACAGAATCACCATCCTCACCCTCCAGTACCACATAATCAAACTCAATTCCAGCACCTTTTGTATCTTGCTTTGCCAGTCCTGCTGGATTCCAATAAATAGCTGTCCAATCATCTGCCATGCCAATAAAAGCACCACCCATAATTCGTTGTCTTGCACCCAATCCTGCCCCTTCATATGCTGAGCCAAAACTACTGCTCACCTGCCCAAACAAAACTAAACCTACTACCCCTAAAAAGATACCTTTCCTCATTCTTTTTTACCTCCTTTTTTATCATAAGTAGAGAGTAGCAAGTAGAGAGTAGAGAGATTTTTCCACTTAGCAAGCAGAGAGACCTTTTCTCTCTACTTTCTACTCTCTACCTTCTACTTTCCCTCATCTGTCTTCTGTTTTTCTACATTCATCCACTAACTCATTAAGCACCAGAATAACCTTATCTGTATTATTTTTGGCTATTGTCAATATCTCCCTTCTATCCTTTGCTGGGAATGAATCATCCAGTAATAAAAGGTCTATTGAGCCTTTAACAGAGGTTAGCGCTCCTTTTATTTCATGAGAAAGTTTTGATATTTGGTCTTCCTGTTCTTCTTCTTCTTTCATCATACATCCTTCCCTTCTGTATTTTAATTACTTCCATATTTTGGGTTTAAAGTCTTTCTTGTTTAATAATTTTACTACATCCCCAGATGAACCAATCACATAAAAACCCTGTCTTTCTGCATATTTCTCTACTCCTCCGTCTATTCTTATTCCACCCACTAACCCTATCAATTCTCTATCTGCATATTCTGGGAAAAAATCAAAAAAAGAATCTAATCTTTCTATAAACTCTTGTACATCACTTGCCTGTAATCTACTCTTTATACTACATGCCACTACTATTCCTTTACCATTTCTTGTTCCTACTCCCATCACATCTATCTCCATCCGTCTTCCATTAAGTCTATTTTCTACATTAAGGTGAGTACTTTTAATATCTATATCACATTTTTTCAATAACTTAGGGACACCAGGAGCTACTAATCCTTCTACAAACATTCCCCATCCACCTACAATTTTAGTTACTTCTCCTTTTAGAGTTTCTACTGATCTTTCTACTGACTTTTGACTCTCTCTTAATTCTTTTTGGGTATCTCTTATTTCTTTTTGGGTCTGTTCTATTTCTTTTTGGATATCTCTTCGAATTTCTCTTAATTCTTTATCAATATCTTCTCTACTCTCAGCAAGTTTTTTGTCAGTCAATTTCTGACTTTCAGCAAGTTCCTTAAGTAATTCTCTTACTTCTTTAAAATAATCATCGTATGGCATTTTCTTTCCTTCCTAAATCTAACTGATTACTGGTGGAGAGGGGAGGATTCGAACCTCCGTAGGCTAAGCCAACAGATTTACAGTCTGCCCCCTTTGTCCACTCGGGTACCTCTCCTTGTTAAATAAGAGTAGAGAGTAACAAGTAGAGAGTAGAGAGATTTAAGTTAACTTTTTATCGGTTTTCTTTCCCTTCTCTCTACTTTCTACTCTCTACTATTTTCTTTCTACTGGAGCTGGCGATGGGACTCGAACCCGCAACCTGCTGATTACAAATCAGCTGCTCTACCATTGAGCTACGCCAGCATATTATACTTCATTGAATGTAACCGTTCAGGCTATATATCAAAAGTGT
Organism: bacterium; assembly: GCA_040754115.1. Lineage (GTDB taxonomy): Bacteria > UBA9089 > CG2-30-40-21 > CG2-30-40-21 > SBAY01 > JBFMDD01. Next base: position 222 of record JBFMDD010000344.1, on the reverse strand, counting down.
AAGAAAAGGAATAAGGAGATAAGGAGATAAGGAGATAAGGACGATATGGAGATAAGATAATAGAAATAGATTGAAATTTATAGAATTCGAAGAATGTTGCGAAGCAAAAATAGGTAGAAATTGATTGTGAAAAACAACAAATTTCCATAAATTTCTATTAATTTCTACTAATTTCAATTTTTTTAATAATATCTCCCTATCTCCTTAATCTCCACATCTCCT
>JBFMDD010000343.1:0-7531 GCA_040754115.1 bacterium | reverse complement strand
TTACTACCAATTTCAATCAATTTCTATAAATTTCCATTATATTTCTATCAGTTTCTATTTTTCTTGTAGTGTGAGATGAAAGTTTCATTTTCATTAGTGAACTTAACCATACAGGTCGAATTTTTTTAATAATATCTCTCTATTTCCTTAATCTCCACATCTCCTTTTGTTACACTACCTGAACGCTTACTTCTTTTGTTTTCCCAAGAAAAATTAAGTACTGTGTCCCCCCAAATTCTTCCGTCGAATTCTCGAAAATTTCCAACACCATCCTAAAAAATGCTTGACAAAAATTTAATCTTTATGTTATTATTATAATCATTCTAATACAATGGGGTATTAGAAACATAAGTATTTATTTAGACAAAGGTGTCTACCAAAGCAATTTTAGGGAAGGAAAGGCACCTTTTTTGTTTTTTAGGTGCCAAAGAGATATAGGTTGAGACTTATATCTTGACAATAACTTACCCAAAGGGAGGTATATAAATGAATTTACAGCGACCAAATGCTAATGATGCCACTGGAACTTCCAATCGTTCCAGAAGTGTGGTACCAATGAGTGGGTTGTGTACCCGGTGTATAGATGGATGTCGAGGCAACTGTGAAGTTTTTAAAGCCACCTTTCGTGGACGCGAAGTTATCTATCCAGGACCGTTTGGAGAAATAACAGCTGGTGGAGATAAAGACTATCCTATAGACTACTCGCATCTCAATATCCAGGGCTATGCTCTGGGCGCTAAAGGATTACCTGAAGGTGTGGTTGGAGACCCTGATACCGCTACCTTTCCAGCCGTCAATACAGAGACAGAGTATGGGTGGGATATCAAGACTAAAATGGAGCTGCCTATTTTTACAGGTGCCCTCGGCTCAACCGAAATTGCAAGGAAAAACTGGGAGCACTTTGCTGCTGGCGCAGCTATTAGTGGCGTTACCCTGGTCTGTGGAGAAAATGTCTGCGGAATTGACCCTCAGTTAGAGCTTGATTCCAAAAACAAGATTACCAATGCCCCAGATATGGACAGACGAATTGAAATTTACAAACGGTATCATCGAGGCTATGGTGAAATTCTAGTTCAGATGAATGTGGAAGATACACGGCTGGGTGTGGCTGAGTATGTCCATAGAAAACACGGGTTAGAGACGATTGAGCTAAAGTGGGGGCAGGGTGCAAAATGTATTGGTGGTGAGATCAAGGTAAAGAGTTTAGAGCGAGCATTAGAGTTACAAAGCCGTGGATACATTGTTACTCCTGATCCATCAGACCCTGTTATTCAGCAGGCATTCAAGACAGGGGCTATTAAGGAATTCGAGCGGCACAGCCGACTTGGCTTTATTGGTGAAGAAGAGTTTTATGGAGAGGTTGAGCGATTGCGCAACATAGGCTTTAAGCGGATTACCCTTAAAACTGGTGCTTACGGTTTGCGAGAGTTAGCTATGGCTATAAAATGGGGGGCTAAAGCTAAGATTGACTTGCTTACTATTGATGGTGCTCCAGGCGGTACGGGTATGAGTCCCTGGCGGATGATGGAAGAGTGGGGTATGCCAAGCCTCTATTTACACGCTGCAGCCTATGAGTTCTGCAAGAGATTGGCCGATAAAGGCGAGCGAGTACCAGACATCGCTTTTGCCGGTGGCTTCTCCAGCGAAGATGGTGTATTCAAGGCATTAGCCATGGGTGCCCCATTTGTTAAAGCCGTATGTATGGGTCGAGCACTTATGATTCCGGGAATGGTTGGTAAGAATATTGGCCATTGGATTGAAGATAAAGACCTGCCCAATACTGTTTCAAGATATGGCAATACGGTTGAAGAGATATTTGTCTGTTATGAAGAAGTAGCTGATATAGTAGGTAAAGATGAGATAAAGAACATCCCGCTTGGTGCTATTGGTATTTATAGCTATTCCCAGAAAATTAAGGTTGGCTTGCAGCAACTTATGGCTGGTGCCAGATGCTTCAATATCAACGCTATTACCCGGCGCGAGCTTATGTCCCTGACCGAGGAATGCGCCAAAGTAACTGGTATTCCCTATTTGATGGATGCGTATCGTGAGGAAGCAGAAGCGATTTTAGAGGGATAGATAATAGTTCATTAGGATTATAAGTCATTTGAAAGAGTAGGCAGTGAATAAATCTGCTTGCTCTTTCAAAATCAACTGATGCAATTATAGGTTATCGGTTATCAGTAATCAGGTTATCGGGTAATCAAGTAGGGTAGTATACCGATTACCAGATTACCGATTACTGATTACCACCCTTGCGATGCAGGCGTAATCTAATCATAGGAAATTGTCTGAAAATGAACCGTCTCAACATCTTTTATTCCCACTCAATCGTTCCTGGTGGTTTAGATGTAATGTCGTAGACTACCCTGTTTATTCCTTTAACTTCATTAACAATTCTGTTAGCTATTTTACTCAGTAGCGAATGAGGTAATTGTGCCCAATCTGCGGTCATAGCATCTTGAGAAGTAACTGCACGAATTGCAATAATATCCTCATAAGTTCGCTCATCTCCCATTACCCCAACCGTTTTAACCGGCAAGAAAACCCCAAAACACTGCCATAGCAACCGATATAAATTAGCCTTTTTTGTCTCCTCATCAATTATCCAATCTGCCTCTCTTAGAATGTTTAATCTCTCTAATGTTACCTCACCAATTATCCGTACTGCTAATCCTGGTCCTGGGAAAGGGTGTTGCCAGACAATTTCATCTGGTAGACCTAATTCGTTAGCTAAAATCCTTACTTCATCTTTGAATAATTCTCTAAATGGTTCGATTAATTTCAATTTCATCTTCTCAGGTAATCCACCAACATTATGATGAGTTTTAATAGTAGCAGAAGGACCTTTAGTAGAGACACTTTCAATCACATCTGGATAAAGAGTGCCTTGAGCTAAAAAGTCTACCTTACCTATTTTTTTCGCCTCTTCTTCAAATACCTTTATAAATTCATTTCCAATAATCTTGCGTTTTAATTCTGGGTTTTCTATGCCTTTAAGTTTTCTTAAAAATCTTTCTTGTGCATCACAACAATCTAAACTAATATGGTAATAATTTCTAAAGGTGTTTATTACTCGTTCTTGTTCATATTTTCTTAATAGCCCATTATTGACAAATATGCATGTAAGTTGGTCTCCAATAGCCTTATGAAGTAGTACTGCTACTGTAGATGAATCTACTCCGCCACTTAAAGCACAAATAACCTTCTTTTTACCAACTTTCTCTTTAATTGCTTTTATTGAGTTTTCAATAAATGATTCCATCGTCCAGGTAGGCTTTAGCTTACATATTTTAAACAGGAAATTCTTAATTATTTGTATTCCATGCGTGGTATGAACTACTTCAGGATGAAATTGAAGGCCATAGATATTTCTTTTATAATCTCCTATTGCACAAGCATTTGAATTAGCAGATCTACCAATAACCTCAAATCCTTCAGGTAAGATTTCTACCTTATCGCCATGGCTCATCCAGACTTGTGAAATTGGTGGAATGCCTGCAAAAAGTGTGCTCGAATTAATTACCTGTAGTTTTACCTTACCATACTCCCTTTCCTTTGCCTTTTTAACTTCACCTCCTAAAGAATAAGCTAACCACTGCATTCCATAACAAATGCCTAAAACTGGAATACCTAATTGTAGTAAACTTATCCTTCCTTGAGGTGCATCTTTATTATACACACTTGCAGGACCACCAGAAAGTATTAATCCTTTAAATTCCTTTAGCTCATTAATTGGGGTATTATAATGCACTATCTTACAATAAACATTTTGCTCGCGTATCCTGCGAGCAATAAGTTGAGTATATTGTGAGCCAAAATCTAATATTCCTATCATTAGTTTATCTCCTTGATTTAAGAGTAGAGAGAAATAAAAAAAACTCTCTACTCTCTACTCTCTACTCTCTACTCTCTACTCTCTACTCTCTACTCTCTACTCTCTTTTGTTGAATGAGTGAAAGGTTTTGTTTAAAAGGCAGTGTAGTGTCAATATGTCCTCCAATAGTATCAATTTCTCTTCCTTCTACTAAGATTTGAACATATTTGATTTTTGGGAAGTTAGATGTTAAGGTATTTACAATAGAGAAAATAGTATGGATTTCAGCACTACTTCCACCAGGGTGGTTTTTTACTAACTCGCTTGAAAAATCTACATAAGCCGTGTTCTTATGAAAATACAATTCCCTTATTTGTGTTCCTTCAGGTATAGTTGGGAATAAATCTTTTGATTCTGGGCCTTGTATTAATTCATTGATTATCTCTTTAGCATGTTCGAGGTTATTATCTGATGCAGGTATTCGATGTTCTTCTTTGACAAGATACATGGCGTCTTTAGAAGAAAAGTATAATTCTACCACTATTTCTTTAGGTGTTATAAATGGAATTTTCAGCTTAATTTTTTCTTCTTTGGTGAGAAAAAATAGCACTGTTCCTATTAAAATAAGAACACTAATAATTATTATAAAAAAGCCATATTTTTTAATCTTCATTATTATTTACCTCTAATTTTTGCTCATATAAAGATTTATACTCAACAATAGCTTCACAGATTGCCTGTGCCATTTTATCTTTAAAATCTTCACTGTTTAACTTTTCAGCTTCATAAGGATTAGAGATAAAACCTGTCTCGATAAGCACCGCAGGCATCATAGCATCTTTTATCACCCAGAAGAATGCGCTTTTAATTCCTCTATCTTCAAGTTGTAGCCTTTCACAAACTGTATTTTGTATTATGCCTGCTAATTCTATACTTTCATCTATAAATTCTTGTTGTGCTAATCCTCCTAAAATAAGTTGGGTATAATCTATTTCTTTTGAAGGTATTTTTTCTTCTTCAAGGTCAAGAACTTTATTTTCTACCGCTGCTAATGCCCTAGCTTTTTCATCAGATTCTGGCGAAAGGTAATAAACTTCAAATCCCGAGGCATAGCTTGAGAAGGCAGCATTTGCATGAATACTAATAAACAAATCTCCTTTTTTGTAATTTGCAAATCCAGTGCGTTCTCTTAATGGTACAAAATAATCGCTATCTCGAGTTAGAAGTATTTTTACATCTTTAAGTCTGTTTATAAGTAATTGTGCTAATCTCTTTGCCATAGCTAAAACAACATCCTTTTCTAATATTCCATGTTTTCCAACTGCCCCTGGGTCTTTTCCCCCATGTCCAGGGTCAATAATAATAGTTTTTATTTTAAATTTCTCAGTGATAGTGCCTGAAATTATAAAGGGTGTTTTGGTGCCATGTTGTAGTTTTTCTTCGGGTTCTTCAGTGCCAGTTGAAGAAAGTGGAAAATATTCTTCGACTGTAGGTGTATTAGTTAGAGATACAGGTGGGTTAAATTCTTTATTATCAATGGTTAATTTCTTATTTATCTTATCCCAACTGACTATTACATTAAACGCTTGTGGAAATTTATCTTTGACAAATTTTACTGGAATAAATACCCTGCCTGTAACCAATTCAGCAGGCATATCCATCAAAACAGTTTGGTTGTTTACCTGGACTAATGCACTACCAATATTGAAGGTAATAAAGTCTTTACCTTTTGTTAGAACAATCTTTTTGGTAATAGGATTCCATTGACTGACAGCTTTAAATACCTTAGCAATATCGGATAAAGAGAGAAGTTCTTCACCATCTTTGGTGATATATTCTAAAGAAATTCTGCGATGATGGATATTATCTATAACAGTAATAACTGAATTAGCATTAGCCTCTAAGTAGAAAATACTTAAAAGACTCAAGATTAATATTGAGCTAATCAATACTCTCATTAATGTTCCTCCCCTCCCGTGTTTTTGCCATTATATCATAATATTTGTTATTTGTCAATGAAAATGTTGTTGGGTAATGGGTTAATGCATTTCTAACTGGGTGGTTTATCCTCATGGGTACATACATCTATTCTTTTACTTGTTACTTCAACGCCTCAATTAATGCCTTCCCTTTATGAAGGGTTTCGATGTACTCATCTTGTGGTAAAGAATCAGCTACTATCCCACCACCTACATGAAAATAGGCTTTATTGTCTTTTATAATAAAAGTCCGGATAGCAATATTTAAATCCATACTTTGAGTAAAACTTAAGTACCCAACACAGCCAGTATAAATATGTCTTTTTGTTGGCTCCAATTCATCAATTATTTCCATAGCCCGAATTTTAGGTGCTCCTGTTATTGAGCCACCAGGAAAACATGCCTTTAACAGGTCAAATCTATCTTTACCCGCTTCTAATTCACCACAAATTATCCCTACTGTATGAAATACAGTAGGATGCGTTTCTAATTTTATAATTTCTTTGACTTTAACAGAACCAAATTTACATACCCTGCCTAAATCATTCCGTAGCAGGTCAACAATCATTACTAACTCAGCTTTATCCTTTGCACTTGCTTTTAGTTCATTTTTTAACTGCAAATCTTCTATTTTAGTCTTTCCTCTTGGTCTTGTGCCTTTAATAGGTCTTGTTACTACATTGTTTCCTTCTACCTGTAAAAATCTTTCAGGAGAGGCACTGGCGATTATTACATCTTTCAGATTTAAAAAACAAGCAAAAGGTGCAGGAGTTAACCTTCTTAGTCTCTTATATAATTCAAATTCAGGGATAAAAAGATTAGCGGTTAATCTTTGTGATAAATTGACCTGATAGATGTCCCCGGCACAAATATATTCTTTAGCAATTTTTACTGCCTCTAAATATTTTTCTTGTGTGAAGTTAGAAACTATATCTACATTATCCGTATGAGGTGTAGGATTTTGGTCTATTTCTAAGTTAGAGGTTTGTGATAAATTAGCAAGAATTTCTTTTAATCTACTCTTAGCTTTTATCTCTCTTAATCTTCCATTCTCAGGGAGACCGCTTGATGATATATAAGCTCTTCTTTTCAAGTGGTCAAATATAAATATTAAATCATAAAGGCAGTAGATGCAATCTGGTATTCCTAAGTCATCAATTCCCTCTCCGGGTACATCTTCAATCAAATGCCGCATTTCATAACCAAAGTAACCAACTGCTCCTCCAATAAATGAAGGAAGATTAGGTAACTGTTGTAATTTATATTGATTAATAAGTCGCTTTAATGCTTCAAATGGGTCATCTTCAAGTTGTTTTTTGGTCTCAGCTTCAAATATCTCAATCTTTTTACCCCTGCTTTTAAAGATAAGGAATGGTTCACATCCAATAAACGAATATCTCCCTAATCCATACTTATTCATTCCACTATCAAGGAAGAATGGGTAGTCAGCTTCTTTAAAAACACTAAAGACTTTCACTGCATCAATCATTGGGATTTCTTTAATTATAGGCTTTATGCTCACAGAATATGAAATATTCATTTTTTTTACCTTCAACTTTTTCTTCCTCATTATATCAATTTCAAAATAAAAAGTCAATGAATTTACATACAAACTTCAATTCAGACATAAGGAATGACACTTATAAGAGATAGAGTCAATAAGGTATTAGAAGATGGTAAGGTAACAAAGTGATAAAAAATTTATATTTTATTATTTTTTTCTTGACAAAATAAC
>JBFMDD010000342.1:0-4200 GCA_040754115.1 bacterium | reverse complement strand
TACATTTCTTAATTTCATTAGCGTTCGTGCACCAGGTTCTTGGATCTACTTCAGCAAAAACAGGCTTTGCGCTAACATGAAGAGCTATATTTGCTGCCGCTAAGAATGCAAAACCCGGCACTACTACCTCGTCACCCGGTCCAATACCAAGAGCTAAATAAGCCATATGCAGTGCCGCTGTGCCATTCGATGCTGTCAGTGCATATTTAAGTTTGCAATAATTGGCAAAATCCCTTTCCAGACGATCCACAAAAGGACCGCCAGAGATCCAGGTTGAAGCAAGAGCTTCAGCAACATACTCCTTCTCTTTTCCTAAAAACATTGGTTTTGCCCAAGGAATCTTAATCTGCATAATATCCTCTCATCAAATTAAACAAGATCTTTAACATAAACATTCCACGTAACCCCATATAAATTAAAGGTTTTCAAAAGTTTCATGCTATGGTTTAAATAGAAATTATTTGAAGCCAACATATCTTTATGAACTGTTACCTTATACCTCTCAATCCCAAGCTCTCTAAATCTATCTTCAAATAATTTTAGTAAAGATCCACCTAAACCCTTGGACCTATAATTTTCCTTCACTGCAATAACAAGCAATTCTGCTTTTATATTTGTTATGGCTTTGTTTTTATATAAAAATGTCTGCAATAGATTTAAAATTAGATTGGGTTTTTTTAAAATGCCTCCTATTATCAGAGGCAAAAAGATATAAAATTTTTTAAATACTAATGGAAATATTTTTGAGCTATCGATACAAGCCAAAATAAAACCTATAACCTGATTATCTTCAGAAGCACATACTAAAAAACCCAATTTCTTCTTTAAAATGCTTATATATAGTTGAAATAGAAAACTCTCTCCAAAATTAGTAATAAAACTTCTATAAGACAATGAATCGTAGTGAATTTTTACTATCTGTTTCAGATAATCTTTTTCTATTTTATTAATAATCTCGTACTTCATAGTGATTTTTAACTGCTTCAATACTTATATTTATCAATAATTTCTATTTTCGGCAAGGGCATTAACAGTCTTCCCCCTGCATCGAGATAACTTTTTTCTTTGACTACAATACTCTTCTTAAAATGCCAAGGTAAAACCATAAAATAATCAGGGTTCATTGCTCTGGCTTCTTCTTCAGAAATAATGGGAATCAAAGTCCCTGGAGCATAACAACCAAATTTGTCTTTATTCACTTCAGCAATGTAAGGAATGTCACGCTCAGTTAAACCACAAAACTGTAATACTACATTGCCCTTAGTAGAAGCACCATAACCTAATATTTTTTTTGCCTTCATTTCTTGCCTTACGGATAAACTGCAATAATTTTTCCTTATGCTTAAAAACACATTCTCTAAATCCTTTATAAGGCTTTAAAGTTCCCAAGCCCCTCTTTTTCTCTGTGTACAGAATTTTATCAATAATAAGGGCTATATTTTCTTTATATAAAGAATTTGATTTGGCCGCTGTTATTGAAAAGCTACCACCATTTATATTATTAAACTCGACATCGATTATTTTTAAATCCATTTGATTTGTTATCCATTTAATCTGTTTGAGCCGATAATATTCCAAATGTTCATGGCAAACGGTATCATAAGCATTCGCTTTCAGCATGGCAGGCATATAGCTTTGCTCGAAAACCCAAATCCCATCATCAGCTAAAACTTCGCAGACTTGTTTCATAAAATCCAAAGGAGATTCTAAATCATAAAACATAGCAATAGAGGTAATTATTTTTGCCTTTTTATTGCCAAAATTTCTTTTAACTACCTCGGCTGAGAAAAAATCAGGAATAAGTTGAACATGCTTCGGATAATATTCCTTAAACTTCTTTCCTGTAGAATCAATGCCTACAAGAATATAATCATTTTGGGGATAGGCTTGGAGTAAAGTACTATCGTTGCTTCCGATATCAAGGATTAAATCACCAGGGTTCAATTTAACCAGATCTAATATTTTATAGACTTTCTCATGTAGGTGCCTAACCATTGATTGATTTAGCCCAGATCGATATCCGTAATTGTCGCCATACATCTCATCAAGATCATATGTATGTTTTAATTGTACCAACCCACAGGTTTTACCCCCTTTATTCTCGCTACACTTTACAAGCTCCAACGGACCAGAAGTAACAACCTGAGCTTTACTCTTTGGAAATATGCCGGTTAATGCCTGAATACCTAAATTTAAAATAGATACTAACTCAGTATTACCACAAATTCGACACCTCTTAATTTCTTTATACATTCTTTATTATTCTCTCTTTAAAAGCTAATTTTACTGTTTCGGTAAAATACTGCCAAAAAGTTCTAAAAAATGCGCAATTCCCCTTTCCCTTCTTCCTTTTCCCATTAACCACAGGAATTTGCAATATATTTACGTTGTATTTTTGAAGGTAAAACATTAAACGAATGCAGTAATCTCCATATCCCCAAAAAATACCATCATAGTTGCATTGCTCAATGACATTTCTTTTTATCGCAAAAAATCCGTAAAGGGTATCAGTAATTTTTCCTCCAGTCAATACGCGAACAAAAATATTAAAATACCAACTTAAAAGATGGCGTATGCGACTATCCATTTTCCCGCCATAAACAAACCTCGAGCCCAATACACACTCATAATAAGAAAGTGCTTTAATCATAAAGGGGAGATACTTTGGCTGGTGATTAAAATCTGAATCCATAATGATGAAGACATTTCCATTTGCATTTTCTAACCCACACCGAATTGAATTAGCTAAACCCGGAGAACTTGTACGTAAAATAGCCTTTACAAAAGGATAGCCAAGATCCAAAATAGCCTCATAAGTTCCATCTGGACTATTGTCATCTACCACGATAATTTCATGGTCATACTCATGTAATTCAGCATGAATAGCATCGATAAGCAAGGTAATATTTCCTCTCTCGTTATATGTTGGTAGTATCACTGACAATTTTAAACTTTCCATTAAATTAAGCTGAATTCGAATTATAGATTACTTTCGTATAGTGATGGGTCATTTATAGCATCCCACGGAAAAACCTTTCCTTTTAGATGTTCCTGCCATCTCTCGAAATCTTTTTGAACCATAATTTCTACTAGCTCTTTAAATTTTGTCTTTGGGGCCCATCCTAAGACTTGTTTTGCTTTGGATGCATCTCCAGCCAGACAATCAACATCCAAAGGTCTTAAAAATTTTTTGTCCTGAATAACAACATTATCTAGATCCAAGTCAAGATAGTTACATGCTAACCTCAAGAAATCTCTCACCGAATGATTTTCTCCAGTTGCTATCACAAAATCATCAGGGACAGCTTGTTGCATCATCAACCACATTGCTTCCACATATTCTGGCGCATAACCCCAATCTCTTTTAGCTTCTAAATTCCCTAATACAACTTTATTTTGCAATCCTAGTTTGATTCGAGCAACGGCATTAGAAATTTTTCGGGTTACAAATTCTAGCCCTCTTAAGGGTGACTCGTGATTAAACAAAATACCATTCACGGCAAACATTCTATATGCTTCTCTATATATTCTGATCTGATGATACGAATATAATTTTGCAGAAGCATATGGTGATACCGGCCAGAAGATATCATTTTCATTTAATTTCGCCTCATTCCTAGAATTTATATTTCTCCCGTTTCCATATAGTTCCGACGTAGAAGCATGATAAATTTTAATTTTGGAATTTATTTGTTTTACTGCCTCTAAAAGCATCACAACACCTAATCCATCAACATGTGCTGTGGCTAAAGGTTGTTCAAATGATGTTCCAACAAAACTTTGGGCTGCTAAATTGTATATTTCATGAGATTCAGATTGGATAATCGCATTGGTTACAGAAGCCATATCAGTCATATCTCCTGGGATAAAACTAATCTTATCATTTATCCTAAGACTCATTAGACGCCATATATTGGGACTAGAGGTTCGCCGATATAATCCAAATACTTTATAATCTTTCTCCAGCAAAAACTTCGCCAAATAGGAACCGTCTTGTCCTGTAATTCCTGTAATTAATGCTCTCCGAGCAGACATTTAAACCTTCACCTCCCTGACCAATTTTGCACCCTTCGGCCTGTATTCTCCAATCAAGAGATCATTCTTCATTAACTTTGTCACTCTGTGCAAATTCTTAACGGTATCCACGCTGTAACTCCGAAATTTAGTCATTGCCATCTTCACTTTATATCCGTGTTAGAT
>JBFMDD010000341.1:0-6479 GCA_040754115.1 bacterium | reverse complement strand
TTATAATAGACCACTTGAGTGGATAGATTCTTGAGGCGAAATGCGGTTAAATAACACAGATATGCAACCTGGATAATTGGTAATAATTGGTAATTAGCAATTCACAATTAACCATTATTTGTTAATTTTATCACCATCAAATATTAATTGTTAATTGTGAATGGTTAATTGATAATTGATAATTGATAATTGTCAATTAACTATATTTGGATTTGTGGGTAAAGATCAGGGTAGGTAGTAGATACAAATGCCTCTCATGTAAAGAGTATGTGTGTGGAAGTAAGATTTTCCTGCCCACTTTCTTACATTCACAATCGCCACATCTCCTTATTTTTACTCACCTGCTTACAAAAAGTTGAACACTCTAAAATATCTACTCTAATGACCATTCATCCTTAGTAAGATCATGTAAGATGGTATGTAGACTACCATCATCACTTATTATCACCTTGAAAACTTCATGTCGTTGCCCATCAATCTCCTCATTTATAAAATGCTGCTTAACTTCCTTCACCTCAAAGGCTTTTCCTTCAATAAAAATAATTACGGGTCTTTCATCTGCCTTGTATCCAGAGTAGGAATTAACCTTTATCTTCATCATTTCCTCTCTATGGTAATGGGTAAGGGGAATGGATATTTCATGTCTTATTTGACACTATCACTAACTCATCAATTTCTTTTCTTGAAGAGGTAGGTTTTTCGTTTGGGTAGCCAAGGGTAATTACAGCCATAAGCTCCATTTCTTGTTGTACTTCAAGCAAAGCATTTACTTCCTCTTTCCTATTCAGTATCTCTCCTAACCAACATGTTCCTATTCCAATGGAGTAGGCATAAAGAAGCATATTCTGGATAGCAGCACCTATTGCAAGAATATCCTTTGTCCGGTCATAACTACTTGCATGATCTAAGAACACGGCTATACATAAATTTGCCTCTTTAATAACATGCGAGTATTTTGTAAGAGAAGCTAACTCTTCTTTTCTCTCCCTCACAATGACAAATCTCCACGGCTGGTTATTCAGACCAGATGGTGCCCATCTGGCTGCCTCTAAAATCTCCATAAGTTTTTCATCATTTACTAATTCATCTGTATATTTCCTTATACTTCTTCTGTTCAAAATCGCATCTTTAACATCCATCTTCTTCACCTTCAAAAATGTATGTGTGTGGTTTCCCTAATTTTGCCTCACATACAGCCACAAAGTTTACAAAGGAGAGGAAAGACAAGAAAAACTTTACCACGAATTAAACGAATTATACGAATGAAGTAAGCGTTCAGCTATCAGGTATCAGCAATCAGTTAACAGCCGGGAAATGAGGAGTGACACCACTTGTGGTGTCATTGACAGCACAAGTGCTGTCACTCCAATATCAAGCGCTCTCACTCCAATATCAATTTTGCGTAAAGGGTGTCTATGTGTCTAGGTGTCTAGGTGTCTAAGTATCTGAGTTACATAGACTACCAGACACATAGACACTCTTTTATTCGCCGTTTTTTAACAATAATTTTTGACTACTTAGAACTCTGAAACCTTACCACACTATTAGACTTTTTTATAGTAGGAACTACCAGGTAATGCTCTGGCTTCTTCCTTTGCCTCTAATGTTAACTCATGTACCTGAAAATAGTTATCTAACTTTATCTTTTCGTTAGTAAGTATGCCGATAGAAATAGTCATGATAGGGAAGATGGAAGGTTCATCTTTTTCTTGAATGATAATGTACCCTTTGTTAAGGTCATCTGGGAGATAGAAAGATTTAATTTCTTTATCAAAAGTAGAGATTATCTGATGGCAAACACTATCAACCTTGTCTAATGAGGTAATAACTACAAATTCATCTCCACCCCGATGTCCAATAAAATCTGTTGAAGTACCTATATTTTTAATTGTTTCGTTTATAATTTCAGCAGTTAATTTAATCACCTTATCCCCTTGAAAGAAACCATAGACTTTATTGAAGGCTTTTAGATTGTCTAAATTAAGATATAATACTGCAAATTTTTCTTGTTGATTTATCCTTTTTTTAATCTCTCCTTTAATAAAAAAATTCCCTGGTAATCCTGTCAATGGGTCCAATGATTTCTCATGGTCGGTTCTACGCAAGTATGTATTTATTTGTGAGGCTACTTTTTTAGTATCAAATATCTTAGTTATATGTCCATCAGCACCACTTTCTAAAATTTTAATTTCTTCAGATGCACTTTTAGCTCCAAAAGTAATGATAGGAATGTATGTAGAGCGCGGGTCATTTTTAAGTCTTCGACAGATATTAGTAATCGATATATCAGGTAAAGAAACATTTAGAAGTATAAGGTCAGGATATGTATTATAGACTTTTTCTAAAACATCCTCTCCACTATAAGCACAAAGCGTATCAAATCCCTCTTTTTCCAAACCATAGGCAAGTAAATTGGTATTTAACAACTCCTCATTTCCAACCAAGATTCTTTTAGTAAAGTATGTTTTTTTGGTCTTTCTTTTTTCTTCTAATTCTATTACTTGTTGGAAGGCAGCTACTACTTTAGAATCAAATCCTGTTCCTGCAGATTCCTTTAGTTGCCTTATTGCATCTTGAGTAGATAATGCTGGTCTATAAGGTCTATCAACGGTCATTGCTCCAAATGCATCTGCTACCTTAATAATACTTGCTTCTATTGGAATTTCATTTTCACAAAGACCATCTGGGTATCCTTTCCCATCAGGCGATTCATGATGTGACCGAACTGCGGATAGCACTTGCTCTGGAAATCCAACTGGAGTAAGAATCCGCTCACTAATAAGAGGGTGTTTTTTAACTGTTTTAAACTCTATCTTGTTTAATTTACCTCTTTTTTGTAATAATTCTTCATCAATGCCAATCTTACCAATATCGTGAAGTAAAGTGGATATTTTAATAATCTCAATTTCTCTATTCCCAAGTCCAAGTTCATGAGCTATTAATGCAGCATAGAATGCCTTTCTTTCAGAATGCCCTTGATTATATGCATCTTTGGAATTCACCATCTCAGATATTGTTTTAGCTACATCCCGAACATCTTCGTATATCTCTACATTTTCAATACCATTAGCCATCTGATTAGCTAAAATAGATAATTTACGCATTTCTCTAACAAAATTAGTCTCCATTTTTTCCCTTTCCTTTTTTAACCTAATATTTTTTTAAATTCTTCAGTTAAAGCTGGAAGTATTTCAAATAGATTCCCTACTATTCCATAAGTTGCCACATTAAAAATAGGAGCATCTTTATCCTTATTTATCGCTACAATACACTCTGAAGTTTGCATACCAACTAAATGTTGAATAGCTCCTGAGATACCACAAGCGATGTAAAGTTTAGGACAAATAGTCTTTCCTGTCTGTCCTACCTGATGATAATGAGAAATCCAACCACTATCTACTGCTGCTCGTGAAGCAGCTACTCCTCCTCCTAAAACTTTAGCTAATTCTGAAACTAACTTAAAATTTTCAGCACTCTGTAATCCTCTTCCTCCAGCAACAACAATATTTGCCTCTTCTAAATTTACTTCTGAAGTTATCTCTTTAACTAAATCTAATATCTTAGTTCTAATATCTTCTCTGGTAATATTGGGTTTTACCTTGATAATTTCTCCAGTTCGATTACTTTCAGGAGCAGGTTTGGGCATTACTTTTGGTCTTACCGTTGCCATTTGTGGTCTTTGGTTAAGGGTAATAATAGTTGCCATCAAATTACCACCAAATGCAGGTCTTGTTTGAAGAAATCTATTTTCTTCGTCTATTTCCAGTTCTGTACAATCAGCAGTCAGTCCTGTTTTTAATCTTGCAGCTATTCTTGGTGCCAGAGCTCGTCCGATATTCGTAGCTCCCAATAAAAAGATTTCTGGTTTATGCTCTAATATTAAGTTAACAATTGCCTTTGTATAGGTATCTTCACAATAGTGTGCTAAAACATCCGATTCTACTAAATAAACCTTATCTGCCCCAGATGCAATTAATTGATAGGTTAAATCTCCTACTCCATCTCCTAACAGTACAGCACTTAATTCTACCCCTCGCCTCTTGGCTAACTTCTTGCCTACTCCAAGAAGCTCTAAAGATACAGAGGCTAATTTCTTTGAGCGTTGTTCAGCAAATATCCATACATCTTTGTAATCATCATCTCTTATAACTTCAACTTTCTTCTCAATTACAATAGCTTGTGTTGGGCAAACATCACTGCACATGCCACATAAATTACACCCTTGTCCTATCGTAGCAATACCATTAGATAACTCAATTATTCCAACAGGACATACTTGTACACATTCTTCACAACCAATACATTTATCTTCTATAATTCGAATACTCATATCTTTCCTATATTATACCACAAAATTTTGATATTGTCAATACTACTACAAACTTTTTTATTACTTTATTACTCATTAGGCAATGTTAATTGGAGAGAGTGCACCTTTGCCTTTGCTATACTGGCAAATTTATGGTCAGGATAGTCTTTTATGAATTGATTATAGATGTTAATAGCCTTTTTTATCTCATTTTTACTTTCATAAATCTTTGCCAGTCGATATAATGATTGCGCTCCTCTATCTGTATTGTGATCTCTAACGACTATTTTTTGTAATGTATTTACCACACCAGCCCAATCATTTAATTCCTCATAAGTTTTGATAATGAAATCTTCAATTACAATTATTAATCTTTTTTCATAAGGATAATCATTTATAATCTTTTCATATTTAGTAATCGCATTCCTTAAAACTTCTTCTGCAAGATGATATTTTTTATCATTTTGATAATATTTAGCGATATAATGAGAAAGCGACATAGACATTTGAGTTAATGGATAATCATTCATAATCTTCTCAAATACAACTAATGCCTTATCCCATTTATCTTCTTGTTGATAAGACAAGCCTATAAAACATCTTGCCTGAAGACACATTTCTTTTTGGAGAGGAAAGTCTGAAATAATCTTTTTAAATTTTTCTCTGGCGCTACCAAAATCCTTTTTAAGAAAATACAGATGTGCTATTGCGTACCTTACATTTTTAATTCCATCCCAATTTGGATTTATATGGATAATTTTGTCAAAATCAGCAATTGCCTCATCTACTTGTTCTGTATTAGCCTGAAATGGGTTCTTAAGTATCTCCATGTATTTTTTCTCAGCATGATAGTACATACGCTCAAGTCTATATTCCTGTGTACAACCAGTTAATAAAATAATAATGGCAAGCCATAAAATAGTAAATGATTTTTCCATAATATTCTACTTCCCTATTTTAATCAGCACTTAATTCCCTATTGATTAGGAAAACTAATGTAAGAGACAATACTCGAAGTACTTGAGTAATCAAATAAATACAAAATTCTACACCCATAATTATAAAGACAACCTCTGGAAAGAATCTATCCATCAATTGAATAAGCATCTTTTGTTTTATTAGTACGATAATAGAATTAAATATGGTAGGAACACAAATTAATATAAAAGTAGGTAGAAACAAAGATGAGCTAATTTTAAAGCTCCTTTTTATAGAACTTAATATTTTTTTATTTTCTATCATCACTGCTGGAATACAGAATGCAAAGAAAGTTTCAATTAACAATGTCAAGAAGAAACAGAAATATTGGATAAGTCGAGCCATTCGCCATGTACGAATATGTATAAATTCCGCCATCTCATCAGTATAGAATTCCGAAACTAAAAATTTACCAAGATGAAAAATACTAAATACCAGAATAGTAACTATCATCCATAACCCAATAAGGATAAGGTATTTTTTGATAGCCAGTAAAAAATTACTACAAAATTTAGGTTTATTGCCCTCTTGTGTTTGATAAACCATGCCTACAGTCATTCCACTTATTAAAGGGGCAAAAATAAGCACTAACACTACATCACAATAATCAAATATAGTGGGTAAAAGAACAAAATTATATGGATAGTGAAGGTATTTCTCACCAAAAAAGACTCTAATTGGTGGTTCTACCAGAGGAGAAAGAATTGATAGAGGGGCTAAAAATAGAAAGATAAGAAGACAAATTTCTAATAAAATTAAAACACTATATGGAAGAAATATCTTTGGGTATCGAGCCATCAGGCTAAAAGTTTCTTCCCAAATTAATCCACAAGTTGCAATCTTTATTCTTCTGATTTTTTTCATACAAAAAATTATATCATAGAGTATGAAAAAAGTCAAGGTATAAAAATAATTTTCGACCTGTGCAGTTAACTTTAGACCTGTGTAAAAATCGGATATCTATTTGTAAGTATTCACAGAAAATTGAAATTGGAAATTAGAAATTGGTTTTTTCCTTCTCTCACTAATTTCTAATTTCCAATTTAAGGTAAGAAGAGAATAATAATCTTAAACCTAACTGCACAGGTGGAAAAATTTTCGACCTGTATGGTTAAGTTCACTAATGAAAATGAAACTTTCATCTCACACTACAAGAAAAATAGAAACTGATAGAAATATAATGGAAATTTAT
>JBFMDD010000340.1:0-3533 GCA_040754115.1 bacterium | reverse complement strand
AAGTGGGTCGCACGAAGTGGGTCGCGATTGCGGGTCGCTTCCATCACGAGAAGTAACATACCACTTCTGACACTTGACACCTCTGATGCATACCCTGAATGGTTATAACAAATTGCTGATTAATAAATGACACAAAATAGGTTTTAAGGTATAGGAAATAAAGAGGTTAAACAAAAATGAATAAAATTTTAGTTATTCAAACAGCATTTATTGGAGATGTGATTTTGGCTACACCTATTTTGGAGACTGTTGCACACGAATTTAAAGATGCACAATTATCTGTTGTAGTTACTCCTCAAGGAAAAGAAATCTTAGATGGAAATCCTAACATTAATGAAATAATTGTCTATGATAAAAAAGGTGAAGATAAAGGATTTTTAAATTTTTTTGATATGGTAAAAAAGATTAAAGAAAAAAAGTTTGATATAGCTATAATTCCTCATCGTTATTTACGAAGTAGTTTGTTGGCTTATTTAGCTAAAATACCGACAAGAATTGGATTTGATACAAGTACTGGCTCTTTTTTATTGACCAATAAAGTACCCTATTTAAAAAATAAACATGAAGTAGAGCGTAATTTAGATTTAGCTCAGTTAGGACTTGGTATTAGAGCAGGTGAAAGAAATTTAAGTATTTATTTAGCGGATAGAGAAAAGGATTTTGCCAAAGGATTCCTTGCATCGTATAGTGTTGTAAATGATGACTTCTTAATAGGTTTTGCACCAGGAGCTGTTTGGGCCACTAAGCGATGGACTACTGAAGGTTATGCACAGGTCGGCGATGAATTGAGCAAAATGTATCAAGCTAAAATCATTATCTTTGGTAGTAAGGAAGATGTGGAATTAGCAGATGAGATAAATACTAAGATGAAAACAACACCTATTATAGCCGCAGGCAAAACCAATCTAAAAGAATTATCTGCATTGATATCAAAATGTAAATTATTTATTACTAATGACACTGCTCCAATGCATTTAGCTATGGCTTTTAAGGTCCCTACTGTAGCTATATTTGGGCCAACTACTTTAGATATTGGTTTTGGGCCGTATGGTGAGAATTTTGTAGTGGTGGAGCGTAAAGGACTTAAGTGTCGTCCTTGCAGTTTGCATGGTCCTCGTAAGTGCCCGGAAAAACACTTTGCTTGCATGAAGGAAATATTACCTCAAGAGGTCATTTTAGCTTGCCAAAAATTAGTCAGTAAATATAGCCATTCAGACCAGTGAAATAGAGTACTACTGTCGTGTTGAGTAAATTCTGCACTATTTTCAGAGATTATCACCTATAAGCAGATATAGGTGGTGGGTAGTGGGTGATGGGTAATAGGTAATATCCCTAACTACCTACTACCCACTACCCACTACCCATCACCTAAAACCTATTTCGAGCTCTATGACACGATACTGGTGCAAAATTTCTTCAACGCGACACTACTGCCTTGTCACATTAATTGTTAAACCTAACCACAGAGAACACAGAATTTAAGAAAATAAGAAGATGAGAAGATAAGAGGATGAGATTTTTAAATCTTGATTTCTCAATTTCTTATCCCTGCCTGTCGCCATGACAGGCTTCTCAACTTCTTAACCTCTTCCTCCTCCGTGACCTCTGTGGTTTAATTCCTTTAATAATTTCTGTGACAGAGCACTACCGTGTAGCTATGGCATTGGGATAGCCTCTATTTTTAACCTATACTTAATCTCATATGCTAATGCCTTTGCATCTCCTACACGATAATTATCAGTGATTACAAGACCTGGCTTGCTATAGGCAACATATTCCAATAACTGCTCAAAATCTGCATGGTCACTTAGTGCTACTAAATATTCATGCTCGCCTATCTTTTTGTACGGCACATCAAACTCAAAACCAGATAAGAATATCCTGATTGCTTTCCTCCCTACCCACTTACTTGACCCAACATGATATACACCTATAAAAACTCCATCTTTTTGTATTTGTCTTCCCTCTTCACTTTTTGATAAATAGCAATTTTTTAGTTCCATCCCATATTCATTGCATACCTTTACTACCTCATATGTCTTTTCTGGCACGATGATAGGGGTGTTTATATCAGCTTCCTTTAATATTTTAATTATCTCCTGAAGTTTACCATGATAGCCAAAGATATACACTGAGTCTTCTTTTAAAGAGCGTTTTACTAAATTTATAAACTCATCTTCAATAGTATTTTTAAACGGCCTAATATTATTAGGATTTCCATAAGTAGCTTCAATAACTAATATATCACTCTGGATGATTTCAGCATTTGGTAATTTAAAATCACCCGTATAAATAATTCTTGTACCTTCAGAGTCTTCTATTAATACCTGGCATGAGCCAATAATATGATTAGCTGGATAGAAGGTTATTTTCTCTCCTTCATACTCTATTGATGATTTATAATTAAGTGATTTAATAGAGGCAAGATATTTTCCCCCTTTTATAGCACCAATTAGTCCTTTGGTTTCTGGAGTAGCTAATACCAATTTACATTCTGCGATACTTTTTTCGAGTCCCAAAAGGTGGTCAGAATGGGCATGAGTAACAATCCGAATGGGTTTCCTATCATGAGCATCACAGACTACATTTTTACCAACTAATATCGCTCCATGTTCATTTATCTTAGCTTTATGCATTTCTAACTATTTTTATCATAAATTACCTTATGGTTTTTACTTCTTCACTCTATCCATATACTTTCCCGTAGAAACTTCTATTCTGACTATATCCCCTTCTTTTACAAATTGCGGTACTAATACCTCCATATCGTTTTCTAAGGTAACCTGTTTAGGAGTATCAGAATCTAAGGTATGCATTGCAGGTGGTGCGCTAACAACCTTTAACTCCATAATCTTAGGGAAGACGATATTGACAGGCGTTCCTTTGTAAAACTCGACTTGTATTGTGGTATTTTCCCGTAAATAAGTGGCAAATGTCCCTACTATCTCTTTAGAGACAGGAAATTGTTCATAAGTTTGCGTATTCATAAAATGGAAATTATCACCATCATTGTATAAATACTCCATATCATATTTATCAAGGTGAATATCCTCTACCATACCACTTCCCTGGAATGTCTTTTCAGTAAAAGTTCCTTCCAAAAGGTTCTGAAGCTTCACATGCACTACTCTACCAAACTTAGCAGTCCCACCAAATTCAACTCCAATAGCTTTATAAAGTTTACCATCAATAAGCAAAATAGTACCATCACGGATTTCATCTGCTGAAATCATTTTTTCCCTTTACCTCCTTCTTGGGACGGTTCATTTTCAGACAATTTCCTATGATTATACTGGACACTGCCATTAACTGAGCTATTTAGGGACGGTTATTTTCATCGTTTTCCCTGTGATTTCTTTTGGAAATTAGAAATTAAGTCTTCACTTCTTTCCCCAATTTCTAATTTCTAATTTCATATTCATTTTATTATCCCTAATTTACCCGTCTTAGTTGTTTTGTCATCAGTGAGGATATAGATGTAGATGCCACTGGCAACCTTTTTATTGTCTGAATTTATGCATTCCCATGTCCAT
>JBFMDD010000339.1:0-9373 GCA_040754115.1 bacterium | reverse complement strand
AATTACTTCATTTTAATCTTTACTCAGGCAAAGTTCATAGTAATGGTGATTTCCTTCCTTTCTTTCAAACTTGCCTCGACCTATTACCTCCCAATTATGTAGCCACAAAACTTAGATTAGATAAAGGGGCATGTTTCATATTGTCATTTTACACTTTTGGGCGAGGGAGAGTATCAAAGCAATTCTAATTGGGGGATAGAATGTGGTGAATTAGGGTTTTGTGTCAGTTATTCACCTGCTAAAACGGGTTACTACGAACAATATCACCACAATACGGACTTCAAGATTAGAATTCTGAGAGTATCAGGGCATATTCAGAAGAAATTGGTCTGGGCAAGTTTGAGTTGCCAGACAAGACGTGCTATGAACACCTACCTTGCATACGAAAACTCCTCCAGCACAATAGGCGATTAGTTACTGAATAACGACAATATGTTTGTGCTAACGCACAACTTGTTGTAATCGTTATGGTTGCAACCGTCCCATAGGAACCACTTTCCCCCGGCTTCCTTCTGGAAAAGCCTGGTAATCTTCTCCAACACAACTCTTAAATTCAGGACATTCCTACCGCGCAGCCAACTAATTCCTGCAAATCTACCCCAGATTCTCCTCAAATTTTTTCATGTAAGCTGCAAAAAAACTCTTGATAAAAGGATTTTTGTATGATATAATCTGAATAGTATATATTCTATACAGAAAGGGAGGGGATGGATTATGTCTAAAGAAAAGTGTAAAAGCATCGGAGAATTAATGGCCAGACGGCAGGAACTCTTTGACCAATTGAAATTACTAACTGACATGGCTGATGGAAATTTGGTGAAGATGTTCCGCCGTTGTGGCAAACCAAACTGTAAATGTGCTAAAGGCCAAAAACACGGGCCTGCCTGGGCACTTCTCTACAAAGAGAAGGGGCATACCAAAATGGTCTATATCCCAGCCGACAATCTTCCCAACGGCCTCAAAGAATGCCGACGACGTCTCAAGATGTATGTTCAATTCAAAGAGGTCTACCGAGAAATCCTGGCCATAAACCGCCAACTCTTTAAACTTCAGCTTACCGCCGACAAGAAAGGGGGTGAGGGCAAATGAAATTCCAACGCAGAAAAGACTTGACTCCAAGCATTCGGCTCTGGATAGCAATATCAGCTTTTATGCAACAAGGCCTATGGGGAGCCATGACAAAACTGGCCAGGCAGTATAAAATTTCACGTCAGTTGGTCTATATCCTGCTGTGGTCACTGCTAGAGACATTCCAGCCAGATAAAAATCTCCCTGCTTTGGATGACGATAACCCACAGCCGATAAAAACCCCCTGGAATAAACTGGTGTTGGCCTTGAAATTACAGGGCTGTTGTTCGGTAGGCGATATATCCGAAATCCTCAAAAGTTTGGGCATACGCAATAGCGCGGTGGGGAAAATATCGGAGTTTCTTAACAAGATCGCTAATAGCATTCCTGATGAGATCTCCGAAGGCCAGCATTGTATTATCGTCGTGTTAGCCGATGAGATATTTATGGCCGGGAAGCCCATTTTGATTGGGTTGGATGCGAAAAGCCATTGTATTCTGAAGGCCATTGTAGCTGAGGATCGAAGTGGTCAGCAGTGGGCCTCTCTATTTGAACTTATAGGCAAGAAGGGCTACAGGATTGATCTTGTCGTTGCCGACTGTAGTAAGGGCTTGATTAAAGGCTGCCAGTTAACTGATCTGATCCACCATCCTGATTTAATGCACCTCATCTGGGGTTTTGCTCCATTTTTGGCTCGCCTCGAACGTAGGGCCCTAGCAGCCATCGAGGCCGAAGCTGAACGTGAGCGAGTGATTTCTAATGCCCGCTCTGAGAGAGTCTTGCTTAAGCGGGAGGAACAATATATCCAGGCTAGTATCGAAGCCGAGGAAGCGATACGCCAATATGACGACTTTGCTTATCTTTGGCAATGTCTACTTAACGGATTTAATCTGTTTAATGAGGATGGGACACTTCGGACCAGGCAAGAGGTGGAAGGGGAGGTGATGGCGATTATAGAATTGATTGAAAATGACTTAGGTGTAGAAGCTCTTGTTGAAGTAGCTAGGAAATTCAAGGAAGCAGTCGTCAACTACTGGGGCTATTTCGACAGAGCTGAAGAGATACACCGAGAATTGTCTGATATCTTCCCAGAGGACGTGTTACAGGAAATTTGCCTGTGGTGGCAGGCAGAAAAAAAGAGCCGGGGGGCTAAAGATTACAAACGGAAAAAGATGCTGGAGAAGGAGGCTCAGGAACATCTGTTTCTGGCCAAATGTGCTGATATTGAGCAAATAGATAAAAAGATAGCCATGGCCTTCGAGCGACTGGAAGACAATGTGCGGTCTAGTTCACCGATAGAGGCAATCAATTCTCAGATACGAGATTTCATCAACAGCAATCGAGGTCAGATCACCCAGGAAATGCTGGACCTGATGGTCTACTTCCTGAACCACAAGAGAGCAAATCGAGGACCACACAAAGGCACCACACCGTGGGAACGGTTCACAGGTAAGAAAGAAGACGGCCTTTACCTTGACCAATTACTAAAATTGGCAGGTAATGCCCAATAAGATCTGGTTATATCGACATTCGCAGTTTTCTTTCCAGAGGAAAACTACGCCTATCTCTCTTCAATCTACCCAAAAGTGTAAAACATCTCTACCGGAGATATGAAACATCCCAGAAATCATAGGAAAAACGATAAAATGAACCGTCCTTTCTTTCTACTTTTTATTCTTCAAGAATCTGTTGTATTCTTGTAATGCTTTTAGCTTTTCCTGTATGAGTATCAATCTCGACTATCACAGCACAAATCTGCCCTGTTCCTTTAGCTACTTCAAATCTTAATGGTATTTGTGTAAGGAATTTTTTTATGATTATTTCTTTCTTTACCCCAATAACAGAATCTCGTGGACCGGTCATTCCTGCATCTGTAATATATGCTGTACCTTCTGGTAAAATTCTCTCATCGGCTGTTTGAACATGTGTATGTGTACCAATTACAGCACTTACCTTCCCATCTAAGTACCATCCCATTGCTATTTTTTCTGAAGTAGCCTCAGCATGCATATCTACAATTATATTTTTAGTCTTTTCTCTTATTTTGGTAATTTCAGGAAGGACTACTTGAAAAGGACAGTCTAATTCATCTATGAAAACTCTCCCAGATAAATTTATTACTGCTAATATGTCATTTTTTACTTTATAGAAATTATATCCTCTTCCAGGAACTCCGGGTGGGTAGTTAAGAGGTCTTAAGATATTTTCTTCTTCTATTATTTGAAATACTTCTTTTTTATTCCAGATATGATTTCCACTTGTTAAAACATTTACACCTCCAGAAAAGACTTCTTTAGCTGTCTTTTCTGTTAATCCAAATCCTCCCGCCACATTTTCACCATTGGCTACACAGAAATCAATTTGATACTCCTGCTTAATTTTAGGTAATAGCTCTTTAATTACCTGTCTTCCTCTTTTACCTACAATATCGCCTACAAGTAAAACTCTCAAGATATATTTCCTTTCTTTTTGGGTAACTGTTTAATTATACTCAACACCGTTACAAATTGCGATTTTAGAGACGGTTCACTTTAGCGTGAAAGATTGCGGTTAAAAAATGGATATGAAATTAGAAATTAGGGAAAGAAGTGAAGACCTAATTTCTAATTTCCAAAAGAAATTACAGGAAAAACGATGAAAATGAACCGTCCCTAAATAGCTCAGTTAATGGCAGTGTACAGTATAAAACCTGTTCCTGACATAGCCTGTCTATAACAGGCTCTCTGGGTTAGGAATTAAAAAGTTAAGGATGGTTCATTTTAGTATGGAAGTTTGCGGATTGAAATTAGAAATTGGGCTTTCACATCCCTCCATAATCCCTAATCACACAATCACCCGGTTACCAGATTTTACTTTGCGTATATTACCTCACGAGTTTCTCTAATCATAGTTACTTTAACCTGTCCTGGATACTCCAATTCCTCTTCAATCTTTTTAGCAATTTCTCTTCCTAATGCAGACAATTCTGCCTCATCTACCTCATTAGATGACACTATAATTCGTATTTCTCTACCTGCTTGAACTGCATATGATTTTTCTACTCCATGAAAAGAAGAGGCAATCTCTTCTAATTTTTCTAATCGTCTGATATAATTTTCTAAACTCTCTTTTCGTACTCCGGGTCTTGCAGCAGATACAGCATCTGCTGCTTGAATTAAAACAGCTTCTACTGTTTTAGGTTCAACCTCTGCATGATGAGCTGCAATAGCATGTATTACCTCTGCTGATTCACCATATTTACGGCATAAATCTGCTCCTATAGCTGCATGTGAACCTTCTACAGTAGAATCAATAGATTTACCGAGGTCATGAAGTAATCCTGCCCGTTTAACTAATGAGACATCTACATTTAATTCTGCTGCCATAACAGATGCTATTTGAGCTACTTCTATACTATGTTGTAACACATTTTGCCCAAAACTGGTTCTGTATTTTAATTTCCCTAATAAGTATAGTACATCGCTATTAAGTCCATGAACACCTAAGTCAAAGGTAGCTTTTTCACCCTCTTCTTTTATTGATTGTTCTATCTCTTTTTCTACTTTTGCAATCACCTCTTCAATTCTGGCTGGATGAATTCTACCGTCTGTAACTAATCGTTCTAATGAAATCTTAGTAACTTCCCTTTTTATTGGATCAAAACCCGATAGTATAACAGCCTCTGGCGTGTCGTCAATAATCAAATCTACACCTGTTAAATTCTCTATGGTTCTTATATTTCGTCCTTCGCGGCCAATTATTCTCCCCTTCATTTCATCATTTGGTAAAGCAACGACAGAGACAGTTGTCTCAGCTACTTGCTCTGCAGAACATCTTTGAATAGCTTGAGAAACTATCCATTTAGCTTTCTTTTCAGCTGTATTTTTCGCCTCATCTTCTATTTCCTTTATCATTTTATTAGCCTGATGTCTAATTTCACTTTCAATACTTTGCATCAGCATCTTTTTTGCTTCATCTCGATCTAATCCTGAGAGACTTTCTAATATCTTGATTTGTTCTGATTTTAACTTATTTATTTCCTTCCTCTCTGCTATAAGTGTCTCTTGTAGGGTTTGGATATCTTTGTCCTTTTTCTCTAATTTATTTATTTTTTGTTCTATCACCTCTTCTTTTTGTCTAATTCTTGTTTCCAGTCTTTCAAGTTCAAGTCGTCTATTTCGAGCTTCCCGTTCAAATTCATTTTTTTCTTTAAACAACTCATCTTTCGCTTCAATAATTGCTTCCTTTTTTACTTTTTGAGCATTTTCTTTTGCCTCCGCAACTATTTTTTTACTCAACTCTTCCGCAGATGTCCCTTTAACTTTTTCAATGTACCACCGACCAAAATAACCCAGCATACTACACAGAAACCCGGTAATGACTACAGGTAGTATAACATTCACCTGTTCCACTATATTCTACACCCCCTTAAATGGGTGGTATTCCAATTGAAGTGTTTTATATTAAACCACAGAAAGATACGCAGGTAGGTAATTAGACTGGTAAATATTTTTTATATTTTTCCCCCATGGCGGTTTATTTATATACATTTTTTTATCTCCTACACTTAATCGGACACTACCCAAAAAAATTTTTTTAATTCCATTTTTATATAATATACTATTTTTTTTAAATTGTCAAGTATCTTTTTTTTATATTTAAAAAGAAAATTTTTATTGACTTAAATGTTACATTTTATTAAAATAGTGAGTAGAATGGAAGAAAACAAAAGATTTGAGCAAAACAAAAATATTGTTATGGGAAAAAAAGATAATATTCTACAAGCAGTAGCTTCCTCATCTTTAGTATTACTTTTCTTAGTGGGGATTATACTACTAAATATTGATTTAAAAAGAACATATCAGTTTAAATTAAGGCTAATTACAATTTGTGAGGAATCAGCAAAAGAAGGTGCTTTTTATCTCTTAGATGGGATGCCAAAGGTAAGGGCAATTGTAAATAACTTAATTGAAAAAAGTGGTGTAAGTATAGATAATGTATTAATTGAACCCTTATATCAGGATGTGAATACAAAAAGATTAGGCATACCAAAAGATTTGGTAATAGCAGTATTTTTAAATAAAAAAATAAAGCTTATATCTGGTGCAATATTAGGTTTTAGTCATCAAGAGATACATGCCTCTGCAATAGCATTTCATCAACCTATACAAAAATTATGGCAATTTAATACCAAGGCACATGTTCATTCCTCACCTGTAATCTGTAATGGAATTTTATATTGTGGCGTGGCAGGAATTTATAATGGTACTTCTTCATTAGCAGGATTTATGTATGCCTTTGACACAAAGACGGGTAGAAAATTATGGAGTTTTGATACATCTTCTAATCTTAATAAAGCAGGTTGCTGTATTCAGTCTAAACCTGTGGTGGTAGATGGTACTGTTTACTTCACAATTGTTAATGCAGAAAATAATCCTGATAGGTTTACTTATCTTTATGCCTTAGATGCTAAAACAGGCTTACCTAAATGGGATGCTCCTACTTTGATTAGTAATGGCTATGGTAGAGAAGATTATATCTGGCATAATTCTTCTCCTGCTATTTTTAAAAACACCTGTTATGTAGGTGTGGTAGATGGGAAATTTTATGCCATAGATATTAAAACAGGAGAAATAATTGATACCTATACAACTCGTGGGTCTATTATTTCCTCTCCACTAATTTCAGATGGCATTGTTTACTTTGGCTCAAATGATGGCAAGTTAAGGGCTCTGACAATAACAGATTCAGGAAAATTAGAATTAAAATGGGCATATCCATGGACAGGTTCTTTGGGTTCAATTAGATGTAAACCAACTATATTTGATAAGAAGGTATATTTTACAGCAGGCAAATATGATATTTATGCAGTAGATACAGAGTCTGAAGAGTTATGCTGGGTATACGATACCTCCAAACAAGGAAACAAGGAAACAACGAATACATTTGGCAATTTTGATATTCTTTCCTCACCAGCTATTGAAATAACCTCATCAGGAGAAAAACTTATCCATTTAGGTAATGGAGATGGAGTTGCTTTTTGTTTAAAAGAAAATAATAATGAAATCGAGCTAAAATGGAAACAAAATTTGGGAATAAAAATTGAAGCTGACCCAATTATATCAAATGGTATAGTCTATTATGGAGTTAAGCATAATCATTATAATGGATGTCTATTTGCATTACGAACTTCAGATGGTACTATCCTTCAAAAATATTATATTAAAAATAATATTCGGAGTAACCCTATAATTTATAATAATACTTTATATTTTGGTGGTTGTGATTCTAACATACATGCTATTAAAACTGTTAATCTACCATTGTCATGCTTGGTGGAGTGATATTATGAGAT
Organism: bacterium; assembly: GCA_040754115.1. GTDB lineage: Bacteria > UBA9089 > CG2-30-40-21 > CG2-30-40-21 > SBAY01 > JBFMDD01. The sequence continues at coordinate 1,971 of JBFMDD010000339.1, read as the reverse complement.
GGATAATTATTTTCTCTGTTGTATTTTTTTTAGGCTGTAGTCAACCTTTTGATAGTAAAGAAAAACTTCCGAAACAAGAAGATGAATGGTATATCTTAGCAGATAAGGAGTATGGGCCGGTAAGTCTGCAGGAGCTTAAAAACTGGTGTGAACAAGGAAGGGTTTTACCTGATACTTTAGTTAGAAAAGGTAATGGAAAGTATAAGATTGCAAAAAATTTCTTAGAACTACAGGAAGTATTAAATAAATTACCTACTCAAGATATTGAATCTATACAAATAGATGAAGAAATGCAGTTAATCCCAAATATAACTCATGGACTTCAACCAGAAGAGGACTGAGCATTCGCCTATCAGATGTTAGCAGGTAAATATCACACTGTTCACTGACCATACTACTGCTCTGTCACAGAAATTATTAAAGGAATTAAACCACAAAGGTCACGGAGGAGGAAGAGGTTAAGAAGTTGAGAAGTCTGTCCTGGCGACAGGCCAGGGATAAGAAATTGAGAAATCAAGATTTAAAAATCTCATCCTCTTATCTTCTCATCTTCTCATCTTCTTATTTTCTTAAATTCTGTGTTCTCTGTGGTTAGATTTAATAATTAATGTGACAAAGTACTACTCTCTTTACTGGACTTTCGCCAATTTATAGTTACATATAACAAGGAGGAATAATCATGCTAAATAAGATTTTAATTACAATTGGTATTATAATTGCCATCTTTTTAGTGGGTTTAGTTACTGATGTAATCAGAGGACATTTTGTAAAAAGGAAGGTAGAAAGATGTTTGGAAGAAGTAATTAAAAAAGGAGCTGTTTTAATAGATACCCCTCTACAGGCTAAGGAGCAGATAAAAGAAGAGGCAAAGGGTTACTCTCTTTCTCTAACAGATAACGATATAATTATTAGCTCATCTCTAAATAGGATTATTATTGCAAAGTCATTATCGATCAGAACCTACTTTGCATGGATTGTGGGCAAAAAGGAACTTAAATTACATGTTCAAAAACAAGCGGATATTTTAAGAACTATACAACCTATTACTGAATTAGAGACTATCTCTTTAGGAATTATTCGACCTAAGGGGTTAAATTTTGGCTTTTTATATAAACTTACTACTGTTCAAGAAACAGGTTTATTAGAGGAAAAATTAGTAGGTTTGGATTTTGAATTAGGGTTTTCGAAAACCATTAAGGTGGGAAACATACTCAAATTGCGTAAATTAGAGGAAGGTGAATTAGAAGAATTGATGATGTTTTTTATGCGTGGTTGTAAAATGGACTGTAGGATGAATAAATTTTATCACAAATGCCCTAAATTACTAAAAATACCTGTGGTAGAACCTTTTAAACCTATCCCTTCAATGGTAAAAGTGGTTGGATTTGCATGTTTTTTTATAGAAGGAGTTGATGATGAGAAGGTAACTGGTTACTTTGTAATACATTACCAACCTGGAATTTCGGATGATAGGGTTAGTAATGATTTTGGACTACGCACAAGAAGTAAAATAGAGGTTACAATTAAACACCAAAAGAGATGGTAGTCATAAAAGTTGTCTAAGTAACTGGAATTTCGTTAATTTAAGGAGTCATTGAGGCTATCTGAATCCTTATCAATCTGTTTATTTTGCTCAAAGATGGCAAAATTAGGCTCAAAAGCCTGATGATTTTTTTTGCAACTTATCCTTTGAAGTTGAGTTGATAAAAAATGCTTTACCTATTTTCTTCCCTTTGTGTTCTTTGCGTTACTACTTTGTGTCCTTTGCAATTTATCCTTTTTTAACCGCAAAGAACGCAAAGATTAAAGGTAAAAGGAACCATAGAAAATTCACGAAACTCCAGGTAATCGCAGTCCACAAGAATAAATAGTTTGAAGGCAGACACGATACCTCATCAGTCGGATATTCTTCAGTATCCGTTGGACTTCTTCTCTGCTCAAGATCATAGGCAGTTTCTTTTCTCTTGGTGC
>JBFMDD010000338.1:0-5858 GCA_040754115.1 bacterium | reverse complement strand
AAATTTTTGCTTCGCAACATTCTTCGAATTCAACTAATTTCAATTTATTTCTATCTTGCATTGTGTGATTTAACTCTCTTAAAAACTGATACATGAGTCTTTATTATTCTAACCATACAGCTCGAAATAATTTGAGAATAACAATACCATTTATTGTGAGACTTAGCAATCCTGATAATGTCTTTAATTCCTTTTGTGCCTGATGTATCTTTTTAGTCTGGTCAATTGATTCATCAAGATATAATTCAAAACATCTGGTTTCATTCTCAGGATTTACCTCATAAGTACCTGTGGTAGTTTCAATGTAAGCAATTGGTCCCTCTATCTCAAAACTTTTGGTTCTAATCTGACCAGAAGATGGGTCTTTAATCGGTACTGCTTGAGATAATTTATGTCGAGATTGTAAAGCTCTAATTGAATAATCAGCTGATTCTGACCCTGCCCGCTCCTCAATAATGTTTCAATATCCTCTTTGACTTTTCTCATCAACTTCTCATCCTTTAAAAATCTCAAAGCCTCCTGTCTTTCTTCTTCTGACATCTGATATGGTTTTGGTTCTTCAGATTGTCGTTGTTGAATTTGATATTTTTCAATCAAATCAATCAATTTAGATAAATCTTCTTGGATAAGTTGAGTCTGATAGCCAAACTTTTTAGCTACATGATTGGCAAATAGCACACGATTGCAATTTGAATAAAGGTCAATTGTTTCAATATAGGTTTTATCTTTTATAAATTAGATATAGCGTTGTCAGTGATTTTAAACCAGCAATTAATTCTATTATTTTTCAGCAGGATTTAACAGATATAAAATCTGTTAAACCTGTTCCTGACAGGCTCAGGAATCAGTTTAATCCTGTTGAATATATAGTAGAATAACACCCACTTCAAAATTGCTGGTTGTAGGTGTGCACTTTTAATTTTTAAATGCATTCTGAAAAAGTTAGTTGACAAATAAAGATTTTTTTAGTATACTCTAACTAAAGATGACTAAAGTAGGATGGGAAATAAGAGAGGTTGACTCCTTATCTTGTGTTGTAATGCCTATTTTTGAATACTCAGGTTTGGTATGGCATGGGGTAACAACTAAAGCAACAGGAAATTTTGCCTCTAATAACCAATCTGAAGAATTAAGAAAGAGGCTGACTGCTCTTTTTGAAATTAATCCAGAAAGAATGGTTTTTGCCCAACAGGTACACGGAGATAAAATCTATGTAGTTAAAGAAAGTGACATAAAACAAAATCCTATTTCACACACTGATGGGTTAATAACTAATATCCCTGGAATTTGTCTTGTTATCAAAGTGGCAGATTGTGTGCCTATATTTATTTTAGATACCAAAAATAAAGCTCTTGGCATGGTCCATGCAGGTTGGCGTGGAATAGTAAAATGTGTTGTGCAAAAGGCTATCCTTAAAATGATAGCTTTATATAGTTGTCGAACTAAAGACCTATTAGTTGGATTTGGCCCTTCAATAGGCGTATGCTGCTATAAAGTAGGAAATGAAGTAGTTAGTCAATTTAAAAAAACCTTTTCTTATGGAGAAGAATTGATTAAAGATGGTTATTTAGACCTTCAGAAGGCAAATAAAATCCAACTTCTTGAATTAGGTATTTTAGAAGAAAATATTATTCTAAACCAATATTGTACTTATCATGATAATAACCTATTTTTCTCTCATCGAAGAGGAGATAAGGGTAGGATGGTCTCACTCTTACAATTAAGGAAGTAGAAGAATGGATTTGGTGGATATAATTTTACGACCTTTATTAGCAGTTATCATGGGTGGTGTTATAGGAGCAGAGCGACAACTTCATCGCAAAGCAGCAGGATTTAGAACACATATATTAGTATGTGTAGGTTCTACATTAATGATGCTTGTAGCTATCTTCATTTATTATTCATTCAAAGAAGAAACTAATATTGATCCGGGTAGAATTGTAGGACATGTCATAAGTGGAATTGGTTTTTTAGGTGCAGGAACAATTATTGTTTCCCGTGGTTCTATTCGTGGATTAACTACTGCTGCTACACTCTGGGCTACTGCTGCGGTAGGGTTAGCTATTGGATGTGGATTTTACTTAGGCGCTTTGGTCACTACTATTATAATTATCCTATCTCTTATATGTTTAGAGACATTCGAAGAAAAATTCTTATTTAAAAAACGAAAAGAATATCTTGAGGATGAAACACAAATATCCTTAACAAGTTGAGGTATCCAAGTGCATGCTCCAAAGTAATACTTGAGAATTCAAGGGATGGTAGAGGTTTTTTATTATGTTAAAAAAGATGAATTTGATATTTGTTGTTTTATTTACTTTTGGCTGTGCGAAAGTAGAAGAAGATACTTTTAAGCCTTTGCAAACAAAGGCAGAAGAAACTAAATTAGCTATTGAAAATGAAGATAGGGAAATCGTGTCTTCGCAACAAGAAAAGCCCCTCAGCAAAAGTGTAGAATCCAAAGAAGAACAGGAAGTAGAAGAAGTAGTGCCAAAGGATGTAAATGCTTATGTACACTATGAATTAGGACAACAATATCAATCAGAGGGGGATTTGGCTAAAGCCATTGAAGAGTTTAATCAAGTAATTCAAATTGATTCTAATATAGTTGGGGCTTGGATACACCTCGGTCATATCTATTGTGATGTTAAAGATTATGAAAAGGCGTTAAAGATGGCAAATAAGGCAATAGAATTAGCTCCCAACAGCTCAAATACTCATAATATATTAGCACGAGTCTATGCTAATAAAAAGATGTACGCTAATGCAATTAAAGAATATCAGAAGGTAATAGAGCTAAAACCCGATTATCCTATGGTTTATAATAACTTAGCAAAAACATATATGAATCAGGGGAAAAACCATGAGGCAATAAAATTATTAGAAAAAAGTGTCAAGTTAGATTCGAGTAATGCTATTGTATGGAATAACTTAGGTGTTAGTCGAATGAATTTAGGACACTATGCAAAGGCAAAGGAGGCATTTCAAAAGGCATTAGAACTAAACCCAAACTATAAAAAAGCCTCACTTAACTTAGCCTGGGCACAGCGTAAACTTGGAGAGTAAATGAATAATCCTAAAGCTTTCCCGCCACTAATTCCTCAAATATATCAAATTCTAATTGATATACACTTAATAGCTCTTCATCCGGAATAACACTTTCAACCACACCCATATTTGCATCTACAAATCTATCTGAAAATGATAAAACCACTAAACTTCCCTTTCCTTCCTTAATGATACTGCCAATTGTTTCTCCTGTTGTAGCAAAGAAAATAGGCTCTCCACCTTCAATAGGAGATGAAGATACCTCTAATGGATAATAATTATTGAATGGTTGAGCATAGAAAGATGAAGATTTTAACTTCTGAAGATGATTGATTTTTACTCCAAAGGTAGAAAGGAGCGAATTAGCAGTAGAGTTGGTATTAAAAGGACTATCCATTAGAAGTACTTTACCGCCCAAAGCAAGATAATCTTTAATCTTAGATACCTCTTTGGTTGTAAATTCCTTTTTAGGGTTGATAATTACAACTACCTCTGACCTCTCCTTTTTAACACCTTCTCTTACTATAGGGAAATAGCTTAATCTTAATATCCATTGATAAAATATCTCAAAACTGCGTTGATTATCTTCCACAAATCCTTCAATTGGTAGCTCAAAGTCGGAATGTTTTGACTCAAAACAAATCTGAATTGGTTTGGTATGTGGTTTAGGTAATGGATAATTTAATTTATTGATTATAGTAAAAACTAACATTCCTAAAGCAGTCATAAAAATTACTGGTGTAATTAAAATTAAAACACCACCTTTTTTTCTAAAATTTAAGATGCCAAAAACAAGCAATATTGTTCCTAATATCAAAAATAAGTAATTTAACCAGGATAGAAAGTTTTCCTTATTTAACCAATTCATTGTCCCTAATAAGAGCTCAGGTTTGCCAGGGATAAATGCAGAGAAGTTAGAAAAGCAAGTAGAATCAGTAAAACCAACTACCCGCCCTTTGCCATATCTTACTCCAATTGCTTGAATAAAACTACCAAAGTCCATCTTTGATGAATCAATTACCTGTGGATAGAAATTACTGCTTGAATAATCAATATCCAATGATTTTAATCCAGAAGATAAAATTACATTCTCTCCTAATAAATATTTAGGCTCAATAGAACATGAAGTAGCGAAAAGAAAACAAGGCATATTCTGAACAATGGGATGAGGAAGAATCGTTGGTGGACGATATAACTGCTCAAATTTCTTTTCTATATCAAATAGGCAATCATACCGAAAATAAAAACCAAATCTTTTAGCAATTGGATTAAGGTAAGCAGAGGAACCAAAGACATTAGTATGTTCACCTAATAAAAATAGTCCACCACCTGCCTTGACAAATTCTACTATTGCCTCTATCTCATCATTTAAAAAGATAGAGGTAGGAATTTTTAAAATCAAAATATCATAATTAGAAAGTAATTTAGAGGTAATTGTACCAAAATTACGATCAAGTTTATAGTAATAATTCAAATAATCTGCCATACAGTAGTAATTATATCCTGACTCCTGACCATACCAGTTTGTATCATATTTTTGGGTTGTCTTTTCAAAATCGCTATGTGCTTCATCTATGAGTATTCTTCCTTCCTTATGACTACCAGGGTCGTGAAATCCAAAATATCCAATTATAAAAAATGTAGCTAAGCTAATAAAAACAATACTTCTTATTCGACTTTTATCAAAGAATAAAGGATTAAATTGTGCGTGGACTATACCTGGCGATATTTGTAAATTAAAAAATTTCAATAAAAAGATATAAGGGATAAAACTACACATAATAATTATAGGATTCCAGAATAGAAAAACATTAGATGCCTCTTCATCATAAGGGACAAAATACATCAAATAAAGAAATATTAATATCATAAAAATATACCGTACAATGAGGTAAATTATAGTAGTTAGTGCAAAAAGCACTACTATTGGGGTCAGACCTTGAATATGGAATTTAGGACTAAATTCTATATTCAAGGTCTGACCCCTAAAGAAGAACTTAAGTAATATTACTCCGCCAATTAAAAGATTTAATAATGGAAATATCGCTAACTTATCCCATGTTGTAGGAAATTCATAAAGCTCTCTCATGGTCTCAATAAAGATAGTATGTTGACTTAAACTAACCGGCAGTCCTAAAAATTTTAATATCTGGTATACTAATGGGGTTAAAATATCACATTGTTGGAATTTGGCAGTAAAACACATATAGAGATGTGGGATAGGAGCTTGTATAATCAAAAGTAAACCAACTATCCATAAACTAAAGACTAATGGGAAGAATTTAGAAAAAGGGAATAGTAGCAAGCTCAAGATTAAAATAGATGGCCCAAGGTTATAAGGAAAAGGCAAAATAACACAGGCAATTAATAATGGAATACAGAAGAAAAGATAGCGATTATCACTAACCTCAAGTTTTACCTTCCTAAAACAAAACGAGGATAAGATAACAGCTATACCAATTAATATAAAAGTCCAGTAATAATTAATCTGGGTATAAATATGCAATGAGAAAAGCCAACTCATTGATACTAAAATCAGACTTAACCACATACCAAGCATTATTAACTCCTTATAAAAAAGTGTAGAGAGTAAAAAGTAAATAAAGGATTAAACTGTTCACTCTCTACTTATTATACTAATTATACTAAACAATCAAACTAAATGCAACAAAAATGATTAGAATACAGAAATTCCCCAACTTATCTTCCGACGAAGAATAGAGGATTAAGTGGGATTCAAATAATAAAACTTCCCCCTTTCCCCCAAAATTCTTCATTTTGGTTGATTTAGTGTTAATTTTTTTGGAATT
>JBFMDD010000337.1:0-3612 GCA_040754115.1 bacterium | reverse complement strand
GACCTCTTTGGCTGTTGTTGCTATTTCGGCACACACGGCGGGATGACTACTGCTGCCAGAACTATCTCAGGCAAAGAAGTAAAGACTTATTATGGCGATACCCGCGAACCTGAACATATTGAAGTCAAGGATATGGCAGATGAGATCAGGCGCGTGGTCAGAACAAAACTTCTTAACCCAAAATGGATTGAAGGGATAAAACACCACGGATACAAAGGCGCAGGAGATATCTCTAAACGCATTGGTAGGGTTTATGGTTGGGAAGCAACTACTCAAGAGGTAGATGACTGGATATTTGATGAAATTGCCAGTACCTTTGTGCTAAACGAGGAGAACAGAAAATTTTTCGAGGAGAATAATCCCTGGGCATTAGAGGAGATCTGCCGCAGACTCCTTGAGGCTCATGAACGTGGACTGTGGAACGCTGACCCAAAGGTGTTGGAAGGACTGAAAAACGCCTATCTTGAATGCGAAAGCTGGATTGAAGAAAAGATGGGGGATATCACCGGTAATTTCCAGGGTGGTTCAGTCGAGATTATGACTATCAATGAGGTAGATGACTGGAACAAAAAAATGCAGGAGATTAAAAAGATAAAAGTTTGATGATATTGCGTTACCCCAAAAATTTATTTATCCTTTAACTACACCAAGTGGTCTTAATTTAACTACTCGTCTGGCAATACCTGCATTATGGAGTACATTGACTACCTGAGTAACATCTTTGTATGCCTCTGGCATCTCTTCAGCTAAAGTCTCTCTTCCAGCAGATTTAACCAATATACCTTTCTCGCCTAATTCGCGGTCAATTGCCCTTCCGCGTGCTTGCTGTATAGCGGCAGTTCTTGAGAGCACTCTTCCTGCTCCATGACAGGCAGTACCAAATGCCTCTTCCATACCAAGTGCCGTCCCAACCAAAACATAAGAGGCAGTACCCATGTCCCCAGGAACAATTACCGGTTGCCCAACAGATTTATAATCTGTAGATAACGCCGGATGATTAGCAGGAAATGCCCTTGTAGCTCCTTTACGATGTACCAAAAGCTTAATTTTCTTACCTTCTACTTCATGCTCCTCAATTTTACCAATATTATGTGCTACATCATAGACTAATTCCATCCCTAACTCGGATAGGCTCATTTCAAATACCTGTTTAAACACCTCTCTGGTTAAGTGCATAAGGCATTGTCTATTTGCCCAGGCATAATTAGCCGCACATGCCATTGCTCCAAGGTATGCCTTGCCTTCTGGAGAGGTAAAAGGAGCACATGCAAGTTGCCTATCTGGCAGAAATATCCCATATTTTCTTATCGCATCGCCCATTGAGCGCAGATAGTCTTCACAAATCTGGTATCCAAGTCCTCTTGAGCCAGAATGAATCATGACAGTAATCTGTCCCTCTTTTAACCCAAACACATTTGCTACCTGTGAATCATATACTTTCGTGACCACTTGAACTTCCAAGAAATGATTTCCAGAGCCTAAAGTACCTAATTGAGCATGTCCTCGTTCCAGAGCCTTATGACTAACCTTATCCGGGTCAGCCATTGGCAAACATCCTTCTTCTTCTGTATGAGCCAAATCCTCTTTTATGCCGTAGCCTTTTGATACTGCCCACTTTGACCCATTAACCAAAACATCTATCTCTTCCTTACTTGAGAGTTTAATCATACCTTTAGAACCTAATCCTGATGGAATATTATGAAACAGATTATTGATTAATGTTGAAAATTTACCTTTGATGTCATTTAAAGATAAATTAGTTCTCACTAATCTCACTCCACAATTAATATCAGAACCTACTCCACCCGGTGAGATAACGCCTCCATGTTCAATATCAGTTGCTGCTACCCCTCCAATTGGCAACCCATACCCCCAATGAATATCAGGCATAGCTAACGAATATTTGACTATCCCTGGCAAACAGGCAACATTTGCTACCTGTACCGGAGTATTATCTTTTTTAATATGTGCTATCATATCATCATCAGCATATATTAACCCTGGAACTCGCATCTCTCTCTTATAGGTTTTAGGTATTCGAAATCTATAATCGTCAACCTTCTCTAACGGTCCTTGATATAATCCTTGTGCCATTTTCCACCACCTCACCATGACTGTTGATTTGTTTTAATATAATTTAACCATTGACTTGTTAATTCTGGAAGACTCTTAATATGAGGGGAATATGCATCTTTTAAAGCTTCATTTAAATTCGTGCCTTCTCTTAACTTTTTACAGAAGGTATAAAGTCTTCCTCTTCCATGAACATCTATAAGGTAAGTAACTATACTCATTGATTCAACATACCAAAAATGTATCAACTCAATTTTATTTTCTTTTGAGACATCAATTCTTGTAAGGTTTTCAACAGATAGATATTTCCCTCCCCTCATTTGCTCAAGTATCTTTTGATAATTGTCTATGTATGCCTTGCAGTATTTAGTTTCTTCATACATTGCTAATCCTTCTGTGAGCCATTTAGGATAGTTGGATGAGAATTCCATAAAGTCAGCAAAGATTAAATGAGTTAATTCATGGGGAATTACTGCTTCAATTAGATGGTTTACATCTTTGTATGAGTAAATTGCTCGCGTTTTAAATTCACTATATCCAGATGTCAATCCTTCTCTACCTGTAACCTTTGCGTATTCTTGAGGGGTATCATAAATATAAATATGAACTTTATCCTTTATCCAAAATTCAGATTCACCAAATCCTAAATGTGTTGGTATATCATAATATTCTTCTACCTTTCCTGCTATTTCATCAGCTAATATTTCATCATTGCAATGAATAACAAAATGGGATGTTTCTCTTTTAATAGTTAAAGATTGTGATAGTTTGCTAACAGGAGGTTTAAATAGAGAAGTTATTTTCGATTCTACCGACTTCTTAACCCATTTCGTTTTTACCGGTGGTCTATCTTGTTTCATTACACTATTAGCTGCCCAGAAGGCAACACCTATAATAACTATTATAGATACCCAAACATCTAATGCCACCCATCTTTTCCATCCTCCCCCCTCTCTATGTTTATGCATTATTAGATACCTTTCTTCTTCAGGACTTACATCTAAGCTTTTTGGTGATTCTTTACGAAAAACGGCATGGCATAAATTACAAAACAATGCATCATCTGGATTATTATAACCACATTTTGGACATTGCATTTCTTTACCCCTTATATATTACTTGAAAGCTCTCGGATAAATTTGAGTGTTGATTTTATTAGCCCTTCCAAACAGACAATCTTCTTTTCACACCCACCGAAGGAACTAAGGATCAAGGTGCAAGGAACAGGGGCTTCCCCTACTCTTCACCTCTTGCCCATTGATTTCACAAGTGCTGTTTCCAACCCCATTAGCATCCTTCTCTTTTCCATTCACCTTAATCCTTGAACCTCGATCCTTGAACCTTTTTATCCGAAAACCTTCTTACTTATCATACATTACTTTTAAAAATTTGTCAAGGTTTTTTTGTTAGAGACAGAAATTCCCCAAGTTTTTCTAAGAGGATGGCAGATGAAGAGGAAGGTATAGAGAGGGCACTATTTCCCCTTTCCCCAAAAATCTTTTTTTGAGGTTAGTGTTTAATATTTTTGTTTAGGGAACT
>JBFMDD010000336.1:0-2790 GCA_040754115.1 bacterium | reverse complement strand
TAAGATATGACTAAAGGCTATTAACAAAAAATCCCTTATGACTTCATCATCTTCTTCATAAATCGCCTTTAAAATTTTACCTAATTTAGCCTTGTTTTTTTCATCAAACCAGTAATCTATTCTTTCAATATGCTTTTCTGGAATCAACGGCACAATGTCATCTGTAAACAAAGTTTCCCTATTGTTTAAAAAAGATAGTCTTAATAGAATCTGGCTTATACTTTTATCCAAATAATTAGGTTCAATTGGCGTAGATTTAACTTTTGTCATTAGATAAGCTATTCCGTTTATATCTGTGCCACTTGCCTTAAATCCCTTTGAAATGCCAGTAACAACTGTTGTGCCACTTCCCATAAAGGGGTCATTAATATGGGCATTTTCAGATGTTATATATTCCTGAATTAATGCCTCTACCAATTGTGGAATAAATTTAGCAGGATAGCGATGGTAACAGTGCGTCCATTTCCCTGTATCTGATGGCTTAAATCCATTAAAAGACCAACTTTTATCGCTCTCTTTTTCTTTAAAATATTGTATGATCTCTGTATGCCCAAGATGTTTAGCTAATGTAGCCATTAATACTATTCCTTAGAACTAAGCAGCGTGAAAAATGAGCTAGCATTTTTCAAGTCTGCTCCGGTGATTTGTTAGGCCCTATCTTTGAGCATTCTGATAATGTGCCTTGTTAAACTGTCTTTTATTTCCCTATGTCTTGGTATGGTTGTGAAACTTTTGTTCCTGGATTCTGATACCAGTCATGTCTTCGATTTCTCTTATTAAATCCCTTCGTTTCACGAGACCTCAATCTCTGCAACTTTTCTAACACGGGGTTAAATCTTATCACATTTTTAAGACTTTACAAGCAAAAATTTAAAATTCTCTTGCTCAATATTCGTAATTATACTATAATAGCACAAAATACGAATTGCGTATAGCATAGGAATTTTGGCAAAAGTAGGAAGTGGGTTATCTATGTTCAACGGAATCTTACCCAAATTTCAGAAATACTTAATTTCCCCTAAATTTGTTTCTGAAAAGAATGTTTCTTACTATGCTTATTGAGCTTAGCAAATTCCTGGCTTTTTCAAATAATAATAAGGGGTTAAGTCAAGACTCAGATATACTTGTATAATAATTAAATAGTTTCATTCAGGCGGAGGAGGTGGCACGATGAACCAGATATTTCAACCAAACAACTACTGCACGTAGTCCCCCACCACAAGAGACTATTTATTCTTATGTACTATGTGACGATGATCTGCCCTGGGCTGATCTGGCTTGATAATCAAGAGTTAAAAGAGGCACGTGATTATGGTGCATATCTGTAGGCAGCAACTGAACTCTTTAAATATACGCAAGATAAAAAATATCTGCATAGAATAGATAAGATAGTTCCAAAACTGCTTAAACTTCAGGCGCTGGATTATAAAAAGTTCGAAAATAATGCTTGTGGCGATTTTTATAGTTCGGATAATGCAAGAGATTTCAGATGGCAATATAAGTATGTGTCATTCAATATAGCAATAAATTTGGCATTAATTAATTTATGTGAGATTCTGCCACAAGAGAAGCCATTATGGTTTGATATATATTATGCAAATAGAGTTTTCGGCGAGAGTTATCTTAAGGGAATATCAGCTAATACACCTTACAAACAGATTGCACAGGGACTGGAAAGGGATTCAAATGGTGAATATAAGCTAAACTATTTTGCAGGCCCGGAAGCAAAACAGGCAGCAGATGATAATCACGGTCTTAACTGTGACCATCTCGGAATGGCTTATGTGGCAATGAAATGGGGACAGTATATTGGAGATTTAGAATTAGAAGAATTTGCTGATAACCAGGTGGATTGGGTATTGGGTTCAAATCCACTTGGATATTGTTCGCTTATAGGTGCAGGTAGCCGGAATCCTGTGATTATGGCAGAATATTTTGGGAAACCAAAATTGGATGGGCTCATTCCCAATGGTATTGTTGGTGGCGAGAATGAGGAGCCTGAATGGTGGGGGGACGGACCTTCAAGTGGCAAAGATTGGCTGCCGCATAATACAGCTTATCTTGCTGTTCTATCTGTGCTGGATAATCTTGCTGAACTGAACGGCGAAATTCTGGATGGTGATAATGCTGTGCCTAATGCGGATGTAAAAATATTTCTTGATAAAAAACTTGTTTCTAGATTAAAATTTAATGACCAAGGCGAATTTGGACCTGTAAAATTGGCACCACAGCGAAAGTATAAAATAATTGTTGAAAAAGGGAAAAACAAAATTGTCAAAGTGAGCAGCCTACTTTCTTCTGAAAGGGAATCCTATAATATATAAGGAGATTTATTTAATGCTATGAGCAAGATTAAAAGTTTTTTAATATTGCTAATTTCTGTATTTTGTGTTATTAACGCAGAAACAGAAAAATCTAATTTAAAAGTTATTGACAGATTTGATTCATTGGAAGGCTGGAAGATACTTAGTGAAGGAATTACAATAGATAAAACAAGCGGTGTTAAAAAGAGTTGTATAGTATTAAATTATGAATTTAAAGGGATGGTAGAATGGGTTGTCGTATCAAAAGAATTTGATGAGTTAAACTTACCAGCAAATTTTAAATTTAGCTTCTATATTAAAGGTGAGGGCGAATATAACAATTTAGAATTTAAGTTACTTGATAATAAAGGAAATGTATTCTGGAAAAAATGGGAATATTTTAAATTTCCTGACGAATGGCAAAAGATTGAATTAAAGAAGAGTGATATAACTTTTGCCTGGGGTCCTCAGCTAACTGCAAAATTAT
>JBFMDD010000335.1:6394-16652 GCA_040754115.1 bacterium | reverse complement strand
TGATTGTGGGAAACAACAAATTTCCATAAATTTCTATTAGTTTCTACTAATTTCAATTTTTTTAATAATATCTCCCTATCTCCTTAATCTCCACATCTCCTTTTGTTACACCACCTGAACGCTTACCTATTTTTAACCCACAGATTTTACAGATTTATTGGATTTTTTATCTATTTTATCTTGAATCTATTTCCTTAGATTCGTCTATATTCGTATTCCTTCGTGGTTTTAACCCACCATAACCTCCAGCCTTTCCACCCTTCTTTCTATTGCTACTAACTCATCATGGGTTATCATTCTATCTACTTTTCCTTCTATTCTATCTAATCTTTGCTCTACATTATCTAATCTTTGCTTTATTTCTGCTATTTCTTCCTTTAAATTAACTACTTCTTCCTTTAAATTAGCTACTTCTTTTTCTACCCTCTCTAACCTATCTCTTAATGCCTCTATTTTTATCTCTAAAATATCAATTCTTTCTGATAATCTTTGTTCTGTCTCTTTTAGTTCCTTTTTGAAAGTCTCTTTTAAAATCCGCTGTCCTTCAATAATAATATCAAACTTCTCTCTTATCTCCTCATATAATATCTCATATCGTTCCTTTTCAGTTACCATAATCTATTTCCTTAGATTCGTCTATATTCGGATTCCTTACGTGGTTTTAACCCACCATAACCTCCAGCCTTTCCACCCTTCTTTCTATTGCTACTAACTCATCATGGGTTATCATTCTATCTACTTTATTTTCTATCCTATCTAATCTTTGTTCTACCTTATCTAATCTCTGTTCTACCTTATCCAATCTCTGCTTAATCTCTACTATTTCTGTTTCTACTCTATCTAATCTCTGTTCTATTTTTTCTACTCTCTCTTTTAACGCCTCAAGTTTCAATTCGAGTATTTTAATATTTCTTTTAACTCCTCCTTCATACTTTTCATTTCATTTCTAAACTCATCTCTAAACGCTTGTAATCCTTCCCAGATAGTATTATACATCCCCTTCATTTCTTCAAATAATATTTCCACTCGTCTTTCTTCATTCATAATAAACCCTCATATTCGCTATTAATAATTCGTGTTCATTCGTGGTAGACAAAAACATTACACACCAAAAGCTCTCTCCATTTTCTGCTTTTGGCTACACCTATCCCTTTCCCAATTTCTGTATCTGAACACACTTATCTTCTCTTGTTTTCTGACTTTCTTTCTCCAGCGAGTAACTTGTTAACTCTCCATTTACCTCAAAAAACAGGCAAAAAAAATAGTGATGACAGGATTATGCCATCACTACCCTTTTAAAATTTACTATTCTAATTATAGAAAATACTGCACGAATTACTAACTCTAACTTATGAGTAAGACTAATAATTTTAACCCTTATTCTTTTAGGACAAAATTTTGAGTTGAAGAATTCTGTAAACTTCATTCCACTTCATTCCTTTCTAAATATATTTTTTTAACCACTCTCTCTTTATTCTTTTTTCTCTTCCTCTTCCTCCTGACTTTCTTCTTCCTTTTGTTCACCTTCCTCAGAACCTTCTTCAGGCTTTATCTCTTTCTTCTCTTCCTTTTTTTCTTCTTCCACAACAGTAAAATTAAGAGTATTTAAAGTCCATGATTGAAGACCAATAATTCTGACTCTTACCTCACCTGGGGTCTTAGTATTTACTGTAAAATCAGCGTTAAATGACCCATTTGCATCCGCAGTTACCTTTGCTATTTCAGTACTTTTCCCAAAATCCACCCGAATTAACTCAGATGCCCTATACCCGCTTCCAGTTACATTTACTACTGTCCCAAAAACTCCTAATGTAGGAGAAATTAATACATTTCCTTTTATAGTAAATGGAGCAGTTTTTTGATTACCAGAGCTAACTCCAATAGCAGTACATGTATTTTTACCACCTGCTTGGGCATCAACTTTAAATGTAATTATAAAATTCCCATCTAAATCCGTTACCCCCTCACCAATTCTTTCAGTTTTACCCAGGTCAATTTGAATTAATTCACTTGCCCCAAATCCATCACCCTGTATCTCTATCAAATCACCTAATCCACCAGCATCACTTGGTGAGATCAGCTTTATTCTTGGTTCTACAATAAACTCTGCGGTCAATACTGTATTACTGCTAACACCTGTAACAGTAACATCTGCTTTACCTGCTGGATGAGCAGGGACTTGAAACCACGCATCAAAGTCACCCCTTCTTTCATCAGCAGTTGCTATGGCAATTGTAGTAATTTTAGCAAAATCAATTCTGACAGGTTCTTGAGAAGGAAATCCTTCCCCATGCACACAAATATTAGTACCCACTTCGCCGGTAGTAGAACTTATCTTTATAGTTGGTAATGCAGTAAAGATATCTGTAAAACTTATTTGCCGTGTTCTGATTCCTACAACAGCTAATCGTCTTGTAACTCCACCTGGTTGAGGACTAACCTGTATTTGGGCAGTTACTACACCATCCTCATTAGATTCTGTTCTTCCTGCTGCCAGAGTACGTCCTAAATCGATACGAATTGGCTCTAACGAACCAAATCCTGTTGCTACTATGGTTATAGTACTACCCACTATTCCTACTGTAGGAGTTACCAATTCAATATGAGGGGTAATAATAAATCCATTTTCACCTTTCTCTCCTGTTGAAAGTCCATTTACAATAATATCTTTTCTCCCCTGGGATTGAGTATCGACAGTAAACACAAAAGAGAATCTACCATCAGGTTTAGATGTAGTACGAACAATACCCTCTCTTTTACCAAAATCAACTCGAATAGGTTCTTCCTTCCCAAAACCTGCTCCTGTGACTGTCACCTGTGTACCCACATGTCCATAAGTTGGAATTACAGAATGAATACCACCTTGCAAAATATACTGGGTAGCATTACTTTCTTTTGAATCAGTTCCAGTTACTATAATCTTCTTTGGCCCTGCTGGTTGGTCATCAGTAGTAAATACAATTCTAAATCCTCCCCGGCCATCTGCTGTAATAGTTTTAATTTCAGGATTCTCCCCAAAACTTACACAAATTTTCTCTCCTGAACCATATCCATCTCCATCAATAGTTACAAACTCACCTACTTTACCACTTGTAGGTGTAATTAAACTAATTCTACTCTCTACTGCTACTGTACCTTTATCTAACGCATAAGAAGTAAATCCAACAACTACAAATTTATTTATTCCTCCAGGATGTTTACCTAGGGTAAAAGATGTAGAGAATGTACCTTCACCACTACAACACGATCTAACTGCACCAAATTGTCCATGTAAATCAATCCTTATAGTTTCTGAAGGTGTATAGTCTTCACCTTCTACAGTTATAACGGTACCTACCGTACCTGATGTAGGATTTACTAAAGTTATCTTCCCTGCCTCTGCATGGCTAATTATTACCATAATTATTCCCAGACACAAAAAGATACCCCACAAAAAGTTAATATTTACATTACTTATTCTGCTTTTGTGCATATTTTTTCCCTAACCCTCCCTTTTGTTAATATGAAATTTTTTGCTTCTATTAATTTTAGTGGCGATACTTCTTTGATAGTAAAAAAAAATAAAGAAGGATATTCTAAAATCTACCCTCCTTTACCTTCATAACACCCAGTTTTGTCGATTCACCTAAAAGATGTAGAGCATCATAAATCAGTGGCGACTTACTTTGCTCTGGCACATAATTGGAAATGTCTCGCCTTGTTTTTTCAAGGCTCAATATGGTGAGTTTTAGAAGTATCGACTGTATTTTACCATATAGCCTTGAATATGTCAAGTAAAAAATTTAATTTTTTTTAATTTTTTTTAAAAAAATTATGGTAGCTCATAAGCCGAATTCTGTAACTATATGATTTACATATAGTTTGGTAATCATCTATCTACGAAAAAAATTATCTTTTTTTTCTTTAGCGACCTACCCGAAAAAAAGGTGGTATTTTTACCACTGTCAGCAGGCTACTAACAAGGGATATCGTCCCTCTTTTTTCCCTATTTGGTCTTGCACCAGGTGGGGTTTACCAAGCTAAAGAAGTCGCCTTCCTTACTGGTGTGCTCTTACCACACCTTTTCACCCTTACCTGTACTCATTTTTAAAGAGCCATCGGCGGTATGTTTTCTGTGGCACTTTCCATAAGGTTGATAGCCTTTCTGGGGATTACCCAGCACCATGCCTTCTGGTGTTCGGACTTTCCTCTCCTATTTTAAATGCTGGATTTTTCAGATGCTGGATTCTAAAAAAAGATAAAACTCACCATCTTGGTAGCACCATTAGAACCCAGCATCTTTAATAGAAGCGATCACCTGACCTACCTGTAATTAATTATAACATAATTTTACGCAAAAAGCAAGGGGAGGAATTTGAAATTTAGGATTTAGGAATTTGAGATTCAGTATCCGGCGGTCCGGGAGCCGTGTCCGTTGTCCATGTTCGGTATCTGTTAACGCTCACATTCAACGGACAGCGTAGTATAACTATTTTTAATTTAGAGTTCTGCAAAATCACAATGAAAGTGTCATTCTGAACGAAGATTCAGGGTATGAAGTTGGACTAATTCTAAATTTTGCAAAGACCCAATTAGAATATGAAATATTAGTAGTATAAATGATGAACACAGATATTATCAGTGTTAATCTGGGTGTATCTGTTGGTTTCTTATGTCTGAATTGCAGAATATTAAAAGTTATCCATATTTAGGGTCATTGGATTATAGTTTATGAGGAAATTGTTTTATAGGGATGGTCAAAACGCAGAAGATAAATGCAGGTTGAAAATTGGATAACGGTTACGAACTGGCGGTTATCAGGTACCAGACAACGCAGGCTAAAACCTGCGGCTACCAATTTAGTGGTAAAAAATTAATTTTTTGCTCTTTAGTCTTCTCTTACTTCACTATCCCAATTTTACCTTTTTGGCATGGGCTAACACCATCATTGAGGAGAAAGATGTAGATACCTGAGGCAACTTCATCATTATCTTTGTTCTTTAGTCCCCAGGTAATCTCATTCTGATTTTTTACCTCTCCTTCATAGACTAATTCCCCGGCAATATTGAATATCTTCAAATTAACGGTTCTGTTATTTGGAATGTTAGTAAAGTGAACTGTAGCGCCTTTATGTGCAGGATTGGGATAGACAACCACTGCCTCTAAATTCTCATATAGCCTCGGCACAGTAATAGTTACCTTATCATCTACAACATCAGGTACTATAATCTCATTCTTCTGCTCCTCATTTACCCGCTGTTCAACAAATACTGTCTTGCGATTGTGGTCTTCATTATAGGCAAATTCAATCGTAGAATATCCACCACCTTTGATTACCTTAAATGGAATAGTTGCCAGTAGCCCGCTGTTCTGCTCGGTTTCAGGACGCCATAACAAGAGGGTATAATCAATCAACCCGTGTGTATTATCCACATTGTATATCACTACCTTATCTGGTTGTTGAGAGAAGTCGCCTGGGATAACAGTATTGCCAATAACCTGTAATATCTCATGATTAAATCCTAAGTGTATTTCACCCCCAAAGTAATTTTTCGCATCATTTATGAACACCTTAAGATTGATAATATCGCCAACTCTCAGGTCGTTTATATCCACATCATCAACCCCTTCAATCTCAAATGATAGAGTAATCCTTTCCCCGGTCATCCTTTCTCCCTTCATTGCCGCCATAGCAGGACCTCTCATTCTCCCCACCTGGATTCTACCATAGTTATAGTAATAGACTGGAAAATCCTCCACATTAACATAAGCATCGTGGTCAAAATCGCCTTCTCTATAGATTGTCCACCAGTCAGGGTTTCCTTCTGCCTCATATTTACCAAAGGCATTAACAAAGTAAGGCCAATCTAAAGAATTCACCAAACCATCATTAGTTATATCTCCACTTAATAATGCTTTTGTGCCAATGTAAGTAGTATCATTAATTTGTGTTGGGCTAATGCAGATGGTAGTCACCGTCAATGGTGATGCACCATAGGTATCAAAATACATGGTATATAAGCCAACATTGATGTTATTAAGGATAAAGTAACCTTGAGGATTAGTCGTAGTGCTCGTGCCCAGTTCGGTAATTATCACAGTAACTCCCTGTGTCCCAATGAAGGTTGAAGTGCCCTGGTCAAGCAGACAAAAACCTGCAATATTCCCAAATCGACGCAAGGAATAGGCAGTAAATTGACACGGCGAACCGGTTAGTCCGGTTGATGTAGCATTAACAGTATATGTTCCTGGTGGTTCTGTGCCTAAGGTAAGCCAGCTTTCAGCCCTCCCGGCAGAAGTAGTTAAAGTCTGGCTCAGTAAGATTGAGTAACCTGATGCACCAGCTGGAACAGAAGTAATCATCCAGCCTACTTGCACATCCGGGCAGGGATTACTATATGTATCAATTACCTTAACCACGAATGGATTAGGTAAAGTGGTGGTGCAGGTTCCACTCTGAGCATCACCAGAAACTTTGACCAGTTGTGTGGACGTACCAGGGGTAATAATTACCGAGGTAGTGGCAATGGCACCAAGGTATGTGGCGGTAATAGTATGTGTGCCAATGAAGTATGGAAAGAAACTATTAAGGGTAAATGAGCCTCCACCAGAAACCGTGAATGTCGTTGACCCGGTTACAGTTATCGTTGCCTCTCCACATACCGCATAACAATTATACACTGTTGGCACCCCAGCACGCACAACCGCATTCCTCGGTTCCAGATAAAGAGAACCAATGACCTGATAATTACTGCTCTCTTTCCTGCAAGGTATCTCGTGAACATCTACATCTATCAATATGGTATTGCGGTTATGCTGGGTATCCGAATCAAACACTACCGATGAACTCCCACTTGCCTTTGCACGGAACTTGACTGTGCAAAGTGTTCCTGAACCTGTGACAGAATCTGTTGCTATCCCAACAGCATAATCTATCGTTCCAGTACCATTCTCAAATTTCTTTATCATCACCAGAGGATTAGGGATAAATGTTCCCGTCCCCATCTCTACTACCTCAAGGATAGCAGGGTTAAAGCTAAGATATATCCCTGCAGTAATCAAGCGATTAACATTTACTACCTCGATATTGGTGGTAAATTCCTGGTTTATGGCGACATTCTGAGATGCCGGGATAATCCTTAACATGGTTCTTGCGAAAATGTTAAATCTTGCCATGGCACAAATTCCCAGTCTATCATCAAACGCAATTATAGTTGTTGTTCCCAGTGGCTGATTATTTACCGTAAAGATAGATTGGAAGACGCCCATGACATTTGTAGATGTGTATGCAATAGTCCGTGTTGTGCCAAAGGCAATTCGGATACAACTACTTGCACCAAAACCATTACCCATTACCGTAACATTAGAACCTATAGTGCCAGAAGTAGGGGTAACAAAGATTATATTTGGTAGGATAGTGAATCTCTCAGAAACTCTCTCTTGAGTCATCAGCCCTATAACACTAATGGTGGTATTTCCGAAAGGTTGGGTATTGACAATAAAGGTAGTGTTAAAATTACCATTTCCAGTTGTGGAGGCTGTTGTAAGCGAGACTACGCTTCCAAAACTTATCATTATCATTTCTGTTGCCCCAAATCCGTTCCCTATGATGCTGACACTTGAACCTACAGTGCCTGCAGTCGCACTTATGAGAACAATACTTCCCCTGATACAGAACCACATATAGTTCTGCACCTGTGAATTCATTCCATAACATCCAACAGTAGTAGTGCCGTGAGGTTGCATATCTACAGTAAAGAGTGCACTAAAAGTGCCCGAGGAATTAGAATAAACAGTACAAATACTACGGGTCCGCCCAAAATCAACTCTAACTAATTCTAACGCCCCGTAGCCATTTCCCCAAATAGTTACCCTCGTTCCAACTGAACCAATGTAGGGTGAAATACAGATAATACTTGACACAATACGAAATGTCCCAAATACGCTCCCACCAGTAGAAAGTCCATAAGCATGGATGGTAGTTGTGCCATAAGGTTGGGTATCAATGGTAAATGTAGTAGCAAATGAACCTGATACAGATGCAGTACTCATAGTAATAGCAAATGTTATTCCAAAATCAACCCGGATACTCTCGTTTGCCCCATAACCATTACCAGCAATAGTAACTATAGATCCTACTGTGCCTATGTTAGGAGTAACGAAAATCTTCGGTAAAATAAAGAATACCATTGTCACTCTATATCCTGAGTTCAAACCTGTAGCCGCAATGGTAGTAGTTCCGTAAGGCTGGGTATCAACGGTAAATGTAGTAACAAAA
The DNA here is from genome assembly GCA_040754115.1 of bacterium. Lineage (GTDB taxonomy): Bacteria > UBA9089 > CG2-30-40-21 > CG2-30-40-21 > SBAY01 > JBFMDD01. The sequence continues at coordinate 8,395 of JBFMDD010000335.1, read as the reverse complement.
CTTCCGCTGACATCAGCCATAGTCATTTGAATAGTTCGTGTAGTCCCAAAACTGATATGGACACCTTCCGTCGCCCCGAAGCCATTACCTCTAACCGTGACAATACTGCCTACTGTGCCTGTCCAGGGAGAAACTAAAATTATACATGGCAGGATATAAAATGTTGTATTAGCCATTGCCCATGAACTTACCCCGGTAGCCATGATTGTAGTCGTGCCGTAAGGCTGGGTATCTACGATAAATGTAGTCACAAAGGTTCCTTCAAGAGTAGTATGGATGGATGTAATCATCAGTGTAGTCCCAAAGTCGATACTGACAACTTCATTTCCCCCAAATCCATTACCCCATACAGTAACCATAGTTCCTACTGTGCCGAATGCAGGAATAACCCTGATTATTTTTGGCTGGATACAAAATACCGCATCAGCAAACATTCCTGACATTAAACCGATAGCCCTCACCGTCTTGGTGCCATAAGGCTGGGTATCTACGCTAAATGAAATCATAAAAGAACCATTGGCACTAGAACAATTAGTTTGAATAGTCGGTGTAGTGCCAAATCTAACACAAATTAACTCTGTTGCCGAAAATCCATTACCTGCAACAGTAACAATACTTCCTACTGTGCCACTCGGAGGTGCAACCATAGATATTTGCGGAAGAATACAAAATACCGCCTCAGCCGACCTGCCTGAAGCTAACCCCCTTGCCCGCACCGTCTTGGTGCAATAAGGCTGGATATCAGCAGTAAATACAACCGTGAATGAGCCATAGGAGGTAGAGGTAGTTATCACAATAGTCAGGGTTCTTCCAAAATCTATGGCAACAGGTTCCGTTGCCCCAAATCATGCTCCTGAAATAGTCACCATACTACCTACAATTCCTTGAGTTGGGATAACTATGATATATGTTGAAGTCGGTGTCCCTTGAAACTCATAGGCGCCCATATCTACCGTGCGAACAATCCGAGGATTGCCATCTTTGTCGGTGGTAAGCCAGGCGGGAACAGCGGTGTTTGAACCTACATCTATGCAAGGAGAGTATGCTTGCAGATGATAATCCCCACCGCCAACAAACTGCGGGTTAGCAGCAATGTTGCCTTCTCCGGCATAACCGCCCTGGATATCAGAGTAGGTGATATTTATAGAGCCGCCACTTAAATAGATTTCATGTGGAGTATCACCCCATAGGATACTGTTGACAACTGTTGGTGAGGAGGAGATGCAACAAATCCCCCCGCCAGCAGAATCAGCTGAATTTCCACTGATGGTGCAGTTGGTAATTGCCGGCGAGGAGGAGGAATGGCAAAAAATCCCGCCGCCATAATTAGCTGAATTTCCACTAATGGTACAGTTGCTAATTGCCAGCGAGGAGAAGCTGCAATAAATCCCGCCGCCATCATAATTAGCTGAATTTCCACTGATGGTGCAGTTGGTAATTGTCGGCGAGGAGGAGGACCTGCAACAAATCCCACCGCCAGAGTGAGCTCGTCCATTCTGTATTGTGAACCCACTCAGAACCGAATTAGTTCCCTCGCCAGAATTAAAGGTTACCACACTACTACTGGCATTGCCGTCAATTATGGTACTGGTTGTGCCATTTACAGACTGCACAGTGATACCTTTGCCCAGAAAATTGATGTTCTCAATGTATGTCCCATTATTTACTAACACCGTATCTCCATTTGTTGCCGCATTAATTGCAGACTGAATGGTTGTATAACTCCCTGGCACATACAAATCTGCGGCATTTACCTCCTGGGTTAAAAACCCTATCCCTAAAACTATCAACCCTAAAATTTTTTTCATTTTTATACCTCCTGAATTTTTTTTGTAACCTGATTAAACAGATTTTTTTGTAAGCGGATTAAACGGATTAATCGGAAAAAAATAAAAAAATCCTTAGTGTCCTGACCTAATTAACAACGAGGAGTAGATGATATTTTATAACTCAAGTTCAACAGCAAATTGGTAATTTATATGCCCCACCAACCTTAATATT
>JBFMDD010000335.1:0-6294 GCA_040754115.1 bacterium | reverse complement strand
ATTAATCGGAAAAAAATAAAAAAATCCTTAGTGTCCTGACCTAATTAACAACGAGGAGTAGATGATATTTTATAACTCAAGTTCAACAGCAAATTGGTAATTTATATGCCCCACCAACCTTAATATTCAACGGCAGTGCATCTTTCTCACTGATAAATGCCTTTAGTTTAGGACCAAGATTTTGAATGGTTGCTCCAATGGTAAGATTTTCTACAGTAGGTTTGTATAAACAACCGATATCTAAAGCGATACCGGTAGATTTTTCATTATCTATCTTCATCTGAATATACTTTAAACTCGCACCTAAATTACAATTTTCTGTAAGTTTTTTGGCATAAGAAATGGTCAAGGCAATATCCTTAGCGTCATAATCACCTATCTTCCCCTTTTGATCTATAGTTCTATCAATACTACCTGAATCTAAGAGTGTCAAACCACCACCCATAATCCCACCCATAATTTGTTGTGGATGGATGTAGGCAAGATAATTGTAGGTAATTTCTTCTAACCAATCTGCATACATAAAGGTCGCCTGTCTGTTTTTGACCTCAGCGATACCTGCAGGATTCCAATACAGTGCGTTAATATCATCTGCAATAGCGACAAAGGTTTCGCCCATACCAATTGGTCTTGCTCCCTGACTCAATTTCAAAAATACCGCCCCTTTTTCTCCTGGTGTCTTTGACAAACAATAATCCGCTGAAAAAACCATAACTCCTATGACTATTAAACTTATTATCCTTTTCATTTTTTCGCTCTACTTTTGCCTTTGGATAAAGATATATAAGTTTTAAACTTGCTTATAATATAACACATTTTTTCAATTTGTCAATACCTTATTTAAAATTCCTGAAAAATAGGTTTTTCACCGTCCAGACACAGACGACCCGCAAGCAGGTGCCCCGAGAGAATTTTTAAAAAGGAGTGACACCACTTGTAGTGTCATGACGGCACAAGTGCTGTCACTCCTTCCATTTCTCCTGAAAATAGCCTGTAAGTCTGGTAGGCACAGACTTTAGTCTGCGTTTCTACCTTACGCAGGCTAAAGCATGCGGATACCACCTACCTTCTGTCCTCTGTTCGTAGTCTCTGGTCTTCGGTTCTCTCCTCATACCATTTTTTCGTAAATTCTTGATAGTCTTTGCTTTTTTCCTTTATCTTCCGCCACCAGGATTCATTTTTAATATACCAGTCTACGGTTTGTTTTATGCCTTCTTTGAAATCCATTTTAGCCTGCCACCCAAATACCTTTTTTATCTTAGAGGTATCAACTGCATGGCGCATTACATGACCTGGTCTATCAGTAACAAATTGCATTAAAGATTCATCTTTTCCCAATATTTTTAAAATCGTTTTACCTATTTGTAAAATATTAAATTCCTCTCCTCCTCCAATATTAAATACTTCACCATCATGGTCTTGCGCATGAAATAATATATCTAAGGCCTCACAATGGTCTAACACATGTATCCAATCACGCGTATTTTTACCTGTCCCATAAACAGGCAACGGCTTATTTTCTAAGGCATTTGTGATGAATAAAGGAATTAGTTTTTCAGGATATTGATTAGGACCATAATTGTTACTACATCGAGAGATAATAACCGGAAGTTTATAAGTTGTGTAATAAGAAAATACTAACCTATCAGCCCCTGCCTTACTGGCAGCATAAGGAGAACGAGGCATCAAGGGGTCTGTTTCTACAGAAGGTCTATCTTCTCCCGCAGGCGATTTAGCTTCACCATAAACCTCATCTGTGGAGATATGTAAGAATCTTTTTATATTATAATTTTTAGCTGATTCAAGCAATACATAAGTACCATAAACATCCGTCTGGATAAAAGTTCCTGCTTCCAAAATAGATCTATCTACATGAGTTTCAGCAGCAAAATGGACTACTGCATCTGTATCTCTCATTAATTTGTCAACTATCTTTTTATCACAAATATTTCCATGATGAAAGGAAAACTTTGGATTTTTAAATATATCTTCTTCAAAATTCTCAAGATTCCCAGCATAAGTAAGTGCATCCAAAACCATAACAGGGTAATCTGGATACTTTTTAAGCACATATTTAACAAAGTTACTTCCAATAAATCCTGCTCCACCTGTAATTAACAATCTCATTAGTTTTAACACCCCCTAATATTTAAAAATCCCAAATCAAACAAATCACAAATCTCAAAATTCAAAAAAACAAACCAAAAGTAAAACATATTTAAAGAGCAAATTATATCCTTATTTTAAAGGGCAAATTATATCCTTCCTTAGTTCTTACTATCTACTCTTTAACTGTCTACTTACACTATTCCTACTTTACTTCCATCACCAAGCATAAATCGATATGCTTTAGGTCTATGCTTTGATTTAGTAATTTCTACATCCTTTCCAACCAGGGTATCTTCAATCCTTACCCCTATATCCAAAATGGATGTATTTTCTAAGATAATACTGTGTTCAATTTCACTATTTTTAACATTTACATTTTCATTAATAGAAGTAAAAGGACCAATATATGAATTAATAATCTTAGTTCCTTGCCCAATTATTACTGGTCCACGGATAGTACTATTTATAATTTGTACATCTTTATCAATTACTACCTTACCATCAATTTTAGAATTATTATCAATAAATCCTTCTATTTTAGTTTGTATGTCCTCAAGGACAATTCTATTCGCCTCTAACATATCCTCTAATTTACCTGTATCCTTCCACCAACCTTTGATGATATGTGGATGTACTTCAAATTTTTGGTCAATAAGATATTGAATAGCATCGGTTATCTCAAGTTCATTACGCCAGGAAGGTTTTATAGCATTTACTGCCTTAAAGATATTTGAATCAAATAGATAAACTCCAACTAATGCCAAATTACTCTTTGGCTCTTTTGGTTTTTCCACCAGCTTTTTTACTTTACCATCTTTATCAAGCTCAGCTACACCAAATTGTTCTGGATGGTCTACCTTAGCTAATAAAATAAGTGCATTAGGAGAGTTAGCTTTAAATTCCTCTACAAATTGAACCACACCATCTTTAACTATATTATCTCCTAAATACATGATAAAAGGTTCATTTTTTAAGAAATCCTGGCTTATTTTAACCGCATGAGCTAAACCCAAGGGTGCTTCTTGCTCAATATAAGTAATCTTCACACCCCATTTACTTCCATCCTGACATGCAGCTTTAATCTCATTTTTAGTATCTCCTACAATTATTCCAATTTCAGTAATTTTAGCTTCTTTTAATGCCTCTATTCCATAAAATAGAACAGGTTTGTTAGCTACAGGAACTAACTGTTTAGCAGAAGTATGAGTAATAGGACGCAGTCTTGTTCCTGCTCCACCACTTAAAATTAAACCTTTCATCTTAAATGCCTCCTTTTGTCTTACTTTTTTATTTTTGTTTTACTTTTTGGTTTATTTCTAACAATATCTTTTTTGCTTTTAAAAATGCTTCGCAGCGATGACTAATCTTATTTTTTATCTCAATGCCCAATTCTCCAAAAGTCTCATCATATCCATCAGGAATAAATATTGGGTCGTACCCAAATCCTTGATTTCCTTTAGCTACTAAACTTATCTTCCCTTCACATTTTCCTGATACAGTATTAACCTCTCCATTAGGAATAGCTACTGCCACTACACATTTAAATCTTGCACTTCTTTTTGAAAGAGGTACTTCTTTTAACAGGTCTAACAACTTTTGATTTCTATCGGTATCCGCAAGCCCATCTCCTCCAAACCGAGCAGATTTAACTCCCGGAGCACCATCTAAATAATCCACCTCTAAACCTGAATCCTCTGATAATGTTACTTTACCTGTCAATTTAGAAATTATCCTTGCCTTTTTTATAGCATTTTCTTCAAATGTATGTCCATTCTCAATAATAGTCGGCAAAGAAGAATAATCATCTAAAGACAAAAATTTAATCTCTAAATCTGAGAGAATCTTTTTTATCTCCTCTATTTTACCTTTATTTTTAGATGCAATCAGTATTTCCATCTCATTGATTAGTGAACAGTAGTAAACTGTTCACTGTTTACTTCTTACACATCCATTTCTATAATTTGTTTTTGAACACATATCAACTCTTCAATCCCCTTTTTAGCTAAATTAGTCAAATTATTTAAGTCTTCAAACGAAAATGGGTTACCTTCTGCTGTACCTTGAATTTCAACGATCTTTCCTCTTCCAGTCATAACAAGATTAATATCTACCTGTGCAGTTGAATCTTCTTCATAATTTAGGTCTAACAAAGGAACACCCTGGACAATCCCTGCACTTGTAGCGGCTACAAAATCAGTTAATGGAAATGACTTAATCTTATTTGCGTTCTGTAATTCTTTAAATAATTCTGCCATAGCTACAAAAGCTCCAGTTATAGAAGCAGCACGAGTCCCTCCATCAGCTTGAATCACATCACAATCAATCCTAATGGTTTTTTCTCCAATGCTATTCAAATCTACAACAGCCCGTAAAGACCTACCAATTAATCTTTGGATCTCATGTGTTCTTCCACCTATTTTCCCTCGAGATGATTCTCTTTCTGTACGTTGAGGGGTAGAAGAAGGTAACATAGCATATTCTGCCTTAATCCAGCCTTGATTTGTCCCCTTTAAAAAAAATGGCACCTTATCCTCAATCGTAGCAGCACAAATTACCTTTGTATTACCGACTTCTATTAAAACTGAACTTCGAAGATGTATAAGATAATTAGAGGTAATAGTTACAGACCGCATCTGATTTTCTTTTCTTCCATCTTTACGCATTTTTTTACCTCCAAATTTCGTTGTTTGTGGTTCGTTATTCGTTGTTTAATTTTCTTGCGAACTACGAAAAACGGTAAGCGTTCAGGTGTAAGTAAGGGAAAATGGAAAAGTAGGGGAAAAGGGGAAAAATATTAAAGAATTTCATTTCAAACTCCTGAACCTCTCAGCTAAATTCAACTTAACCTACGCAATTACACAGAGTAGAGAATTTATTCTCTTATATCTGCAAGAGAGATTAAAATCTCTACTCATACCGAACAACTTTCAAATTCCATACATTAAAATAAATTTCCCTTTTCCCCATATTTCCCCTTTTTCCTTCATTACACCCTGAACGGTTACGAAAAACGAACTCCGAATTACAATTTTTATTTCCAACCTACTAATTTATGTACCTGTGGGATAATTCTAACTTTATTTAATTCCTTATTTGCATTTGCTTGATATTGAAGTAATTCATGTAAAGATAAACTATTCTCTAAAGGCTGAAGTACTAACGGAATATCCATATTTACCTTCTTTATTAGAAAAACAGCTCTTTTAAATTCTTCAATTACAACCTGATGTCCTAAAACTATTTTAACAAAAACTTGTTTTTCATTAGCTATCTTTAAAAAATTTTTATGTTCCTCCCAAAATGATTTAAGCCCAGTCAAAGAAGGTAATTTAATATCCATAGCAATTATATCAATCATGTCAATAACTTGCTCTAAATTAGCAGGTAATGTTCCATTAGTTTCTAAATATATTTGGGCTTTATATTTTTTCTTTACTTCATTTATTAGTTCTTTTAAAGGATTAACCTCTAATAAAGGCTCTCCTCCTGTTAAACAAATCATTGAATAGGTCAGAATATCTTCTTTTATTAAATCAATTAACGAATAAATTTTAACAGGATTAGAAAGCTTAAGTTTTTTATTTAAAGTTGTTATTTTACATTCTTGTGGAGTAGTCAAAGCCTGTGGAGTATCACAAAATTGACACCTCAGGTTGCAACCTGCAAATCTAAGAAAGATTTGTGGTTGACCAACTAATATTCCTTCTCCCTGTATACTTGTAAAAACCTCAACTAAATTCACTTTACTTTCTTAAAATCGTAAAACAAAAATATTTTAAGTTTACGATTTTCTTGATTTGTATTTTGCTAAAATCACATCTGTGTTCACCGCACAGATACATAAATGCAAAGAAGAAAAATTCAAGAGAGTTCACTTTAATGTGAAAGATTGCGATTAAAAAATAGAAATTTGGCTTTCACCTCTCTCCCCAATTTCTAAAAGAAATCAAAAAGTGGAAATGATAAAAATGAACCGTCCCAAAAATTCAAAAGGCTGTAATATATTACACTATATCGATTACTACATATCGAATTTAATGATTATGATTATCTTAATATTTATATACCGACTACTGTTTACTATAGTGCTCTGTCAAGATAGAATTTGTGTGTTGGTTCACAAAGGACAATGTGTAGATTCCAGTTTAAAATTGATCCACTTTCCATGGCAAAATTGACTTGCCC
>JBFMDD010000334.1:0-6082 GCA_040754115.1 bacterium | reverse complement strand
AGGTGTTATTTTGTCAAGAAAAAAATAATAAAATATAAATTTTTTATCACTTTGTTACCTTACCATCTTCTAATACCTTATTGACTCTATCTCTTATAAGTGTCATTCCTTATGTCTGAATTGAAGTAAATTGCCAAAGGATTGATATAGTAAATATCGTGATGGTTCACTTTTGTTTGAGAGCTTGCGGATAGAAAAGAGAGTTGAAATTGAAAGGTAGAAATTGGAAATTAGAAAATTGGCATAGAATTAGAAGTTTTTCTTTCCATTTTCGAATTTCCAATTTCATACAAATAAATATCCGAAAGAAATCATAGGAAAAACGATAAAATGAACCGTCCCTAAATATCTAAAGTATTTTGGACTTTATTTTTTACTTGCTCGTATAGGGAAGTATAAAATATACCACGAATTGGACGAATAAAAAGGTATCTAAGTGTCTGGTAGTCTATGTAACCCAGATACATAGATACCCAGACACCAGACTACTGCTCTGTCACAGAAATTATTAAAGGAATTAAACCATAGAGGTCACGAAGGAGGAAGAGGTTAAGAAGTTGAGAAGCCTGTCCTGGCGACAGGCCAGTGATAAGAAATTGAGAAATCAAGATTTAAAAATCTCATCCTCTTATTTTCTTAAATTCTGTGTTCTTTGTGGTTAGATTTAATAATTAATGTGACAAAGCACTACCCATTACTCTAATAATTAGTGTCCATTCGTAAAATTCGTTTAATTCGTGGTAAAGTTTTTCTTGACATAGGGTTAATTTTGTGATACTTTAGTAAAGGAGGATTCTATACACAATTTAAAAATTTATACTCAACACCGTTACAAATTGCGATTTTAGATACGGTTCACTTTAGCGTGAAAGCTTGCGGTTAAAAATGGATATGAAATTAGAAATTAGAAATTGGGGAAAGAAGTGAAGACCTAATTTCTAATTTCTAATTTCCAATTTCTAATTTCCAAAAGAAATCACAGGAAAAACGATGAAAATGAACCGTCCCTAAATAGCTCAATTAATGGCAGTGTCCAGTATAAATTAATCGGAAACCTTGTCAGTATTTGTGGCAACAAATGGTGATTTATTGGAATGGGGATGTGCCTATTTGTTGTAAGGATTTTCATGCTAAACTCATAATGGGTAATGTAGCTAAAAATACGATTAAAGAAATATGGCATGGGGAAAAGTTTCAGCAGATACGCCAGATACACCTTGAGGGAAAATATAATAAATAATATCCCGCTTTGTAAGGATTGTAGTAGTTGGTGGATATTCTCTGCAGAAAGCACAGGAGTAAGAATAATAAAGCCAGTGAAAGAAAATGTGAGTTAAAAAGATATAAAAAATGACCAGCAACATTAAAAGATTTTTAAAGATATTAAGGTTAGAAGTAGAACTTTTTGTTGTTTTGATAATTGGACTTACATTTGTTTTTATAGATAAGATAAAAAACCTACCAACAATTTCATCAAATAATATCTTATTCATCCAGATATATGGGATAGGCAATTTTATATTGAGTTCTACAATGCAAGTTGCTATTAGGGGTCAGAGCACCGCTAAAATCTTCGCTATTGTCCATCCTGCAATAAAAGAATTGGCTGATAAAGCTCCTTATATTGATGAGATAATTGTTTATGAGGATAGAAGTTTTTCTGGTAAGATTAAACTTATTAAACAAATACGCAAAACTAACTTTGCATTAGCTGTTGATTTATCAGGAACATATTGGACAGCATGGCTAAGCCGCTTGAGTCGAGCACCAAAAAGGGTAGGGTTTAATGCTGTTGGTGTAAAACGGTTAGGGTTTAATCTAAATGGTTCTGGTAAACTCTATACTTTAGGTATTCCTTTCAATCATGATATTCACATGAAGGAATTTTATGATAGTTTTTTAACCGTATTAGATGTACCATTAAATGATAAAGAGCTAAAAATTTTCCCTTCCAAAGAAGATGATAAATTCGCTACACAACTACTAAAAGAATGGTTGGGGACGGCTACTACAATCATTACTATTCATATTGGAGCAAGACAGAAAGAAAGGTTATGGGAGGTAGAGAAATTCTCTGAGTTGATTACAGAACTTTTAAAAAAAGGTGCTAAGATTATTCTATCAGGTGCAGTTCAAGACATTGAAAGAGGTATCAAAATTTTATCATTACTTAATCCTTCATATGTAGAGGATAAAAGTATTATTTCCATTGTAGGCAAGACTACACTTTATCAATTAGCCTCAATAATATCAAAAAGCATTATGTTTATTGGTCATGATAGTGGACCAATGCATATTGCTTGTGCAGTAAAAACTAAAGTAGTCGCTTTATTCGGTCCTGGAGTAGTGGAGTTATGGAGTCCATGGTTAAAGGAATCAGTAGTAGTTCACTCCCAAGTTCAATGTCAAGGATGTAACAAAATTGGACATTTCTATAAGTGTAAAGAAAATATTTGTATGTCAAGGATTAGTGTTGCTCAAGTATTAAATGCGGTAGAGAAATTATTAAGTTTGTAAAAAACCTACACCTTTTTTTTAAAATTTCTGCTTCCAATTATATAAATTACTTGACATCAGCAAATAATTTGTTATAATATAGTATGAGTAGGATGAATTGTGATTTATGTGGTGAGAATATCCCTAAAAAACTTTGTGAAATAGATACTACTACTATTTTTCAATGTGAAGAATGTGAGTTGATGTATCGTACTCCTATTCCTACAAAAGAGGAATTAAAAAATTACTATTCTTCTGGCTATTATCAAGACTATGGATTTAGGGAGTATGCACAGCGAAAACATCATATAATTAAATATCGATTTGAACCAATTTTGGATTTCTTTAGAAATCAGAGCTTGACGCGTAAATTCTATATTCAAGGTCTGACCCCTAAAATACTGGATGTAGGATGTGCATTAGGCTTTTTTATTGAATTGCTTAAAAAACAGGGGTGGGAGGCAAAAGGAGTAGAATTCTCTGACGATGCCGCACAATATGCTAAGAAAGAATTAGGATTAGAAGTATACACAGGAAGTCTGGAAGAAATAGGTTTTGAACCTGAGTGTTTTGATGTGGTTACAATGCTGGATGTATTAGAGCATGTAGTGAGTCCAAATGGCATTTTAAAAGAGGTTAATCGGATTTTAAAAAGAGAAGGGTTGATTTTAGCCACAGTTCCTAATGTTTCTGGGGCAGAGGCAAGAGGAACAAAAGGTTTAACTAATTTTTTATTTCCAGAAGGGCATCTTTTTAATTTTCCAGCTCATACATTAAAAAGATTATTTAATGTAAATGGTTTTAATATTATAGAAATGACATCATTAAGTATTCCAAGAAGATGGTTGGATTATGAGGTTCCAAAGAAATTATTCTCTCAAATAAGGGCTGTTTATCGAAAGGTAAATAGATTTATTTGGAATAAATCAATGAAGGGTGGACTTATACTTTTAGTTGCAAAAAAGGTTTACTAAAGACATAAGATAGCGAACAGTATCCTTACTGTAAGATAAAAAAAAGGAGGCAAAAGTTTAATGGCTAGTGGAAATGAACTTTCACAAGAAGAATTAGAGGCTCTTTTAGGTGAAGAGATGGAGGAAGAAGCTCCTGTATCAGGGTTGACTATAGAAGAAGGTGGGGTATTAAAAGATGTTTCTGGCACTTCTATGAATGCCGCTGCAACTGCACTTTCAACTATACTAAATAAGCAGGTGACAATTGCAGACCCTGAAGTAAATGAGGTTTCTCCTGCTAAGATTACACAAGATATTCCAGGGGCAGCAATTGTAGTAGAGGTAGAATACTCAGGCGGTCTTAAAGGTCCTACCTATGTGGTCTTTTTAAAAGAACATGGAGCAAGAATTGCAGATTTAATGATGGGTGGTGATGGTACTTCACCACCAGAAGAAATCAATGATTTATACTTAGGGGCACTTGGTGAAGCGTTAGGACAAATGACTGACTCTTTTGCATCATCTCTGTCTTCTTCATTGGGTAAGACGATTACAGCAGCTCAACCAAAGATAAAGATTGTTGACTTCAAAAAAGGTATCCCGACAGATTTGCCTGTATTCAAAGAAAATAAAGTTGTTAAGATAGTTTATAATCTTACATTAGGAGATTTAAGTGAAGGTAAGTTAGTCCAGTTACTACCACAATCTATTGCTAAACCAATAGTTAGCGCTGTTTTGGGAGAGGCTAAACCTAAAGCACCTGCATTTGCACCAGGAATTCACCCTGTTCAATTTGCTAAATTAAAACCAACTGAGGTAACTCAGTTACCTGCAAATTTAAAACTGTTAATGGATGTACCTATGAATGTCAGTGTAGAGATTGGGCGAAGGAAAATGACACTTAAAAATATATTAGACCTAGGTCCAGGCTCTGTTGTCGAATTAGAAAAAATGGCTAATGAACCTGTTGATATCCTTGTTAACAGTAAACTGATTGCTAAAGGAGGAGTAGTGGTAATTGATGATAATTTTGGTGTCAGAATTACAGATATTATTACCCCTGAAGAGCGAATTGAATATTTGAAATGAAACATTCATTAGATTTGATGAAATTAGAGATTTAATACCTTGATACTAATCTTCATCCTCTTTTTAAATATCTCAAATGATGGTGAGGTTAAAATTTGTTTGATAAAAAAATCTAACCGGAAATAGAAACTTTTATATGCAAATTTTAATAGTTTTGTAAGTTCTTCACTATTCTGATGCCAGGTATGAGTTTTAAATTCAGAGTTTGGATTAGCATATTCTTGCCAATAATCTCTCTTTCCCCCGTACTGTGAGCGCCAAACTTTATAAAGCTCAGTTCCAGGATAAGGAAGACTAAGTGAAAAATACGCAAAGTCGGGATTAATTTTATTAACAAATTTAATAGTTTTGAGGATATGCTCTTTTGTTTCATCAGGTAAACCAAGTGTAATATCAATAGAATTAGTAATTTTTACATCATTAGTAACTTTAATGGCATAGTGGATTTGTTTTAAAGTCATCTCCTTTTTTAAAAAATCCAACATCTTTTGAGTTCCTGTAGCAACTTCATAATGAATCCAGCGACAACCTGCCTCTTTTAATTTCAATAGCAAACTATAATCAATATTATTACCCCTGGCGTTAATACGCCACCGGATTTTTAAATTCCGTCTTATAATTTCATCACAGATATCAAAAACCCTTTTGCGATTAAGGGTAAAAACATCATCAACAAAGATAAATTCTTGGATGCCTGATTTTACGCATTCTTCTATTTCATCTACCACATTAGAATTACTTCTTGGTCGAAAATTTTTACTAAGTGGTGGGCGATGACAATGAATACATTCGTAAGGACAGCCTCGACTACTTAATATTGTTGTAAAAATAGTTCCATTCAAGATGTATTTTTTATACGGAATCATTTCACGAGTAGGGTAAGGTAAAGAATCAATATCAAAAATTACATCTTGTGGAGAGGTTTTAATGATTTGGTCTTTATCTTTATAAATTATACCTTTTATTTGGGCTAAGTTTTGAGGATTTTGTTCTAAAGAATTAACTAATTGACTAAAAGCAATCTCTCCTTCTCCTAAGATTAATGAATCAACACATGGAAAACTAATTGTCTCATCAGGGAAGATATGGGTATGCGGACCACCTAAATTTACATGAATAGAATTATCTACCTCTTTTACTATTTTAGCTATTTCAATAACATCTGGCAATGTGTAGGTAGTAGTAGTAATTCCAACTATATCTGGAGATTTAGCTCTTATTTCCTGCCTGATTTCTTCATGGCTCATTTTTAAAATTTGTGCATCTAAAATCTCTACATGGTGACTAAAATGTCTCTTTAAATAAGCTGATATGTACATCAAACCTAATGGAGGATAGTATTGTGGTACTTCTTCAAATATAGCTGGTATATCTGTTGATAAGGTTTTTATTTTAGGTGGAGAAATTAATAATACTTTCATACTCGTTAGATAATTGTCCCAATCGGGGAGAAAAACCCGTGACTTTAGTCAAAGACTTTAGTATAATTTCAGCATGCAACACTATCGTACAGGTTCTCACTCTGTTTATGACCTAAAGTATCA
>JBFMDD010000333.1:0-3039 GCA_040754115.1 bacterium | reverse complement strand
AAAATACTATTAGGCTACTTTGATTGGAATAATATGCAGAATGGCTATTACCAAGAACCTCAATATTGTATTGATTACCACCAAGATAGGAAAAAGGCTTTGAGTATCCAAGGAGGAACTATTAGGCGCATAGAAGATATTTGTGAAATTATAGAGATATGAGAGATGAAAAAATGACAGCAAAAGAAATCATTAAAGATTATTCAAACAAAATTAACCATATAGATTGCCGAGAAGGATTAAAAAATCTTCCCGATGAAAGTATTGATTGCGTAATAACTTCTCCACCTTATTATGGGTTGAGAACCTATGGAGATAGCGTAAAAGTAATCTGGGATGGAGATAAAGAATGTAATCACGAATGGTCTATTATTACAAAACCTGCACCAGGTGGTTGTCCCAAAAAGAAAGTTGGAGTTGGGAATTGGGATAGACAGGTAGATGACGGTAGTTTTGCATTAAAGGGACAACCTTTAAAATCTGATTTTTGTATTCATTGTGGCGCTTGGAAAGGAGAATTAGGTTTAGAACCTGATTATAAAGATTATATCAGACATTTATTACAGATATTTACAGAAATTAAGCGAGTATTAAAAAAAACAGGCTCATTCTGGCTTAATATTGGAGATACTTACGCAGGGTCTCAATGCGGTAATAGTAGTTATCCAGACCCAAAATTACCACAAGGGCGGACGGGTAAAATGTTAGTGGACAAAAGAAAAACTGAAATAAGAACTAAATCTCTAATGGGTTTGCCTTGGCGAATAGCATTGACTATGATTGATGAGCAAGGTTGGATATTACGAAATTCTGTAATTTGGTATAAACCTTCACATATGCCAGAAAGCGTTCAAGATAGATTAACCAAGACCTATGAGTTTTTATTTCATTTTGTCAAATCACCGAAATACTTTTACGACTTATCAGCTATCAGAGTTCCCCATAAAGAAGTTAGCTTAAAACGGCTCCAAAGAGCAGTAAGTAACAAACATAAGTATATAAATAGTCCTGAATATGGTGGCGGGGGTGGAATAAATAAACCCAGACCTAATACCAAAAAGACTAAAATCCCCGTGAATACTGCTGAGTTATTTGGAAGTCCCCAAGTAAGATACCATAGAGAGCAAAATGCGTCAATTAGTCAATTTCAGTTTGGAGAGGGAGATTATTTAGTGGTCAACTTACATCCTGACGGCAAAAATCCAGGGGATATGTGGTCTATTAGTTCAGAACCATTTAAAGATGCTCATTTTGCGGTTTTCCCAACGGCATTAGTGAAAAAGCCAATTTTAACTACTTGTCCACAATGGATTTGTAAGCATTGTGGACATATTAAGGAGAGAATAACAAAAAGGATAGGAAAAGGAATAATGAATATAAGAGTAAGAAGAGCTCAAAAAGATTATCCAAGTCCTCAAGTAAAGGCAAGCGAAGAAGAAATGGAAAATTATAAAGAAACTTGGGAAGGAGTTAAATATCAAACTATAGGCTGGACGGAATGTAATTGTTCGGATAATGATAAATACGAACCAGGTATTGTATTAGACCCATTTGCAGGGACAGGAACGACTTGCGCGGTAGCGCATCAATTAGGAAGGAACTATATTGGTTTTGAATTAAATCCTGATTATACAAAAATGCGCAATCGTGAATTAGCGCAAGAAGTATTAAAATTTTGAAAAAATGAGCCGAGAACCAACAGACAACACAACAAAATTATTGGCAGAAGAAATAGGAAATAAGATTTATAATGCCAGAATAGAAAAAGGCAAGCAAAAGCCATAGTAAGCCAATTAGTAAGGAGTATTAGTGAAAAATGTTAAGTAAAACCAAAATTGATTGGGCTGATTATACAATCAATCCTATTAAAGGAATTTGTAAGCATAATTGTTCTTATTGCTACGCAAGAAGGTTTTATAAGCGGTTTAAGTGGAATCCAGAAATTAGATATGATCTAAATGCCTTTAAGGGTATAGAGAAAATTAAAGCAGGTAGCATAATATTCGTGGGGTCAACCCACGATATATTTGGGAATTGGATAGACGATTTTGTGATAAAAGATATATTTACTATTTGTGATAATCATAAAAATCAATGGTTTGTATTTTTGACCAAAAACCCTAAACGGTATTGCGACTTTTTTATTCCTAAAAACTGCATTATTGGAATGAGTATAACGGGTGAAAATATAAAAAAACATAAACAAGATTGGGCTTCAATGAAGGGTATTGATGCTTTAAAACTTGTATCAATAGAGCCATTGTTAAAATCAATAAATTTCATAGATTTAAATGAAATTTTTACAGGAACATCTAAACCCGATTGGATAATAGTTGGTGGGCTTACTCCTAAACCTGTTCATAAATCAGAATGGGTTTTTGAGATAAGACAATATTGCAAAATAAATGAAATATCATTATTTGAGAAAAGAAATTTGATTTATAAAAATTGTGAAATTGTTTTAACACAAGGATATTTTAAAGAAGTTAACTATTTTAAATAATGAATAAACATAAATTTAATTTTAACATAAATTTAAACTAGGAGGGTAAAAAACTTGGTTGTGGTTAGAACCACTGGTAGCCATTCCAGCCTGCCCGTGCAGGCAACGGGTTGGACTTGGGAAGAACAAGATAAGATGGGCAAGAGCAATAGGATTTTTCCTATGTCTGGTTTTTTTTTAGATTTTCAACCAGACCCTCCCTCTTGCCCATCTTAAAGGATAGTATTGAAAGGAATAGAAGAAAGGTGTATAATAAAATGAAAATAAATAATAAGAAGGCAATCTTAAAAGAAAAAGATGAAATTTAATTTGCAATTACATTATAAAGAAGGAATAAAAATTAAAAAAGAAAAACTGGAGACGATTTCTGATGTAGAGATTACAATTAGAGAAAATAAAGTTTATGCTTTTAAAGAAAAAAGAGCCATTCTTCCACTCACAATTATACAACGAATAGAAATGGGGGAAAATTGGCTTATTCTTGCAGGAAAAGAAGCGGTGACACCTTTAAAATTTATTGGCAATGTAATGACTTC
>JBFMDD010000332.1:0-3617 GCA_040754115.1 bacterium | reverse complement strand
CCACTGTATCTTTTAGCATTCTGTGAATAGATATTATATCTTTGTTTATCTTTCAAAAGCAAGATAGTCCTCACTTCGTGAGGGAAGCGACCTGCAAGCGGGTGCCCCGAGGTTTCAAGGGTTCCTATCCAGTAAGTCTATCAGTGCCTTGAGCATCCTTTCTACTTCTTTAGATAATTCTAATATCTTTTCCCCTTTGGCTATTTTATACTACCGCCAATAACAGAAGCCTGACAAGTCATTCTGGTATCCACTTATGCCAATCATCACCTATTCTCTCTTTATATCTTCCCATAAGTTGGTCACAATGGCAATTTTTCCCATTACCTAATAATCTTTGATAAAATTCTTTAATAATTTGAGGGAATTGTTCTACCGCTTTATTTACATTTTTCATTTCTTCGTCAGTTGTCAATCCATCAAAAAGTATATCTTTTTTATATTCTTTTTCTACCTTTATTCCTTCAGCGTAGTTAGTGATATAACATAAGGCTACATAGCATATCTCAAGTTCTCTGGCTAAAAACACCTCTGGTATTAAAGTCATACCAACTACATCTGCCCCTAAAAGCTTAAATTTTTTAATTTCAGCTTTAGTTTCAAGGCGAGGTCCTTCGGTACAAACATAAACCCCTTCTCTACCGTATTTATATTTAAGCCTGGCTAATGTTTTATCAAGTTCATTACCTAATTGAGGACAGAAAACAGGATTTGAGCGAATAAATCCCAGAGCGCTATTTTTATCATAAAAACTCAAAATTCTACTTTTTGTTTCATCAATCAAGTCATCTGGTAGTAAGTATTGACCTAATTCTAAATTTTCATTGATTGCTCCAGGGCCACTCCAGGCAAGAATTCGTTCTACTCCTAATTCTTTCAAGGCATAAATATTGGCTCGATAATTTACTGATGAGGCGTTTAATTCATAGCCCTTTTCACCATGTCTGCTCAGAAACAAAAACTCAATATCATCCCATTTGACTAAAAATATGACCTGACTTTTCCCAAAAGGTGTTTGAACATTCCCTATCCTTTCACCGATTATTTTATTTCCATTAAGTAATGTATATGCCTTACTCCCTCCAATAACTGCATTTTTTACTTTCATGCCTTAATCTTCCTCCACAGCGATACCCGGGTCTATACCCAGAATTTGTGCAGCTAAAGTTTTATTGCCTCCTACCTCATTTAATACCCATTTGATATAATCTATCTCCTGCTCCTTGAGTGTGGGTATCTTCCCATCCTTTTTTCTGAATGTTCTGACGCTCAAATTCTTCAAATCTTCAGGGAGATGGCTAACCTCGATTGTTTTTTCAGTAGCAAGGGCAACACCTCGCTTAATGATATTTTCTAGTTCCCGTACATTCCTTGGAAAGTCATAATTCTTTAATAACTCTATCACCTCTTCAGATATGGTAGCTATCTCCTTTTTCATTAAGAGGCTGTAAATCTGTCAGGACAATATCAAACTGATGTTCTTCAAGCAGGTTAAGGGCATTCTGTCCGCTTTGAGTGCCAGTAATCTCATAGCCTTCCTTTTTCATCACATGTTCAAGGTTTTTCAAGGCTATCTTTTCATCATCAACGATTAAAATGTGGATATTATTGTTCATAACAATTACCTCTCTATCTCCTAAACAAGCAATACATTCTTCCAGTTGTAATTAACGATATTCTTTTTAACCAGGAAATTCTCTTCTGAGCAAGAAATAATGGCGGCTGTTTTTATTTCTGCGCCCAATTCAGCTATCATGCGGGTTAAATGGATGGCATGCTTAGGAGTTATAGTCATAGTGCTCTCTATCTCAAATAGATGGAGATTACCTTCAGCTTCGATAACTAAATCTATCTCCAAACCATCCCTGGAACGCAAATAGTACATCAAAGGTCTCTTGCCAAAATGCAAAAATCTTTTTAAAAAATCACTAATGACTACGGTTTCAAATAAATTTCCAAAATTCGGGTTATTCATTAGCGCCCTGTTATCATTTAGTCCCAGTAAATACGAACATAACGCCGGGTCATTAAAGTATAGTTTAGGGCTTTTTATTATTCGTTTGCCTATATTTTTATAGTAGGGGTAGAGCAGATATATTTGATAACCTGTCTCTAAAAGTGAAAGCCATCTTCTTGCTGTAGGAACACTAATTCCAATATCATGAGCCATCTGGGAAATATTCAGGATTTGACCTGTTCTGGTAGCACAAACTATCAAGAATCTTTCAAATTGGCTCAAGTCTCCAATATTAGATAGGTTTCGCACATCCCTTTCTAAATAGGTGGTGATATATGAACCACACCAGAGTTGTCTATCAACCTCTTTATTAGTCGCAATCTCAGGATAAAATCCCCGCAGTAATATTTCATCCAGGAGAACCTCTTTTTTACACATAGCACTCAGGTTTAGGTTCTCAAGCTACATAGAGACATCCTTCGATTCTTGAGCATTGTCAATCCGCTCTGAAAGTGAAAATGGTAGCAGGGTAAGTATTGCCGCCCTACCAGCCAGTGATTGGGTAACATTATGCATCAGAACAAAATTTCGACCTCACGGCAGAACAATCCCAAATTCTTGATGGACTTCTTGAGGAATCACAATCGGATCAAACAACGCTGGTAATACCTCAAGAGCGTTAATCCAATCAAACAGGTGCTATCGGAAATAATGGATGGTTTCATGCTCCAATCTCCCGTCGTAATTCTTCTGCCGGATAATTACACACAGGAATATGGTAGTGTCCTAACACATCAATAAATGCCCGTTTAGAAAATCCAGCGAGTTTCGCAGCTTGTCCCAACGATACTTTGCCAACCTCAAAAAGTTTGATGGCGAGCAATAATTTCACATCTTCTTCAGAAATACTTAACGGGAGGGTAACTCTTAATGCTATAGAGCTCATCTCAATCTCCTTATATTCTCCTGAAAATAGGAAGTAGAGAGTAGAGAAAACATCACTCCTTACGCCTATCTCCTTACTTCCCACCTTCTCTCTCCTACCTACTATTTTCATCTTCGTTTGTGAACCAACGGTTCATGTCCGTTTCTCCTAATAATGTTACCACAAAAATATTACCTTCTCAATACTTTTCTTGCAACAGCCAATTCTCGGTGAAGATGAAAAACAGGTCATGTCCGCTAAAATAGCCATTTTTTGCTTTTTAAACATCTTCTTCCTCTTAATTGCCTAACACTAATGTCCACCTGTTTTTAAAATTCCGCTGGCCCAACCTTGCGATGCAGGTGTAATCTAATCATAGGAAATTGTCTGAAAATGAACCGCCCCAATCTCCTTTAAAATCAAGATACGCCTCGCTTCGCTCGGCAAAGCGACCTCCAAATTGGTACCCCGATGGCTCAAGGAGTCAAGGGTCTATAAGGATTAATAAATTGTAAGCGTTCAGGTGTAAGTAAGGGAAAATGGAAAAGTAAGGGAAAAGGGGAAAAATATTAAAGAATTTCATTTCAAACTCCTGAACCTCTCAGCTAAATTCAACTTAAGCTACGCAATTACACAGAGTAGAGAATTTATTCTCTTATATCTGCAAGAGAGATTAAAATCTCTACTCATAACGAACAACTTTCAAATTCCATACATTAAAATAAATTTCCCTTT
>JBFMDD010000331.1:0-8950 GCA_040754115.1 bacterium | reverse complement strand
GTTTTAGGCATTTTAATCACCCCTCTTTTTAAAAGTAGCGAGTAGAAAGTAAGAGAGAACTTGCTATGTGGGTTTTTTATATCTCTCTACTCTCTACTCTCTACTCTCTACTCTCTACTCTCTACTCTCTACTTCTATCTCATTCCTCTGCCATCATAGTTCTTATCACCATAGCTAAACTTTCAGGCTCTGCTTTTGCTATTTCATCAGGTAGTGTTTCCTTTTTCCCTGATTCACCTGTTGTTGCTTCTTTTACCAAAGTAGAAGTAGTAGGAGAGATAGAAGGTAGTATATAATCTACCTTTGTAGAAACAGGTTTTTTAATTCTTAATTTAGTAAATAACTCTGGTACTTGCTGCTTTAAAAAGAAATAAATCCCTACTCCGAACCCAAAAAACAAGATAAATGTAATTAACACCCGTAGAAATATTAATAGAAGTAGTTCGGTGGAGGATATATAATTATAAAACTTACAAAATGTAATTATTCCATTAATAAAAGAAAAAATAATTGCAATAGCAAAATTTATTTTTAACACCATTATTCTTCCCCAACAGCCAACAGCCGTTTAAAGAATCCAGTTACACCACGACACTCGACAGACTTATCAGGTATATTAGCTAATTTATTTCTAATATGATAGATACAATCCGTAGCTTTTGATTTTGGATAAGCGAGGAAGAAAGGTTCTTGGTCCTTGACTGCTCTTGCTACCAACGGGTCGTCTAAAAGATACCCTATATTTTCTACCTGTACATTTAAGAATTGACCTGCAATATTTACTATTCTATCAGCTACCTTTTTCCCCTCCATAATATTATTTATTCTATTAATAACTAATTTTATATTAATATCATTTTTTTTAGAAGCGACTGCTTTTATTATTCCATAAGCATCAGTAATAGCAGTAGGTTCAGGGGTGGTAACTAAAATCACCTCATTAGCCGCTAATATAAATGATAACACATTAGCTGAAATTCCAGATGAGGTATCTATAATGATTAAATCAAACGAATCAAATAGACTACTTAACTCCTCAATAAATTGTTTACGCTTTCTCGAAGATATATTAGAAAGTCTGGTTACGCCGACAGCACCAGTAATTACCTTTACTCCACATGGTCCATCTGCCAAAATTTCAGCAATATTCTTTTGTCCTGTAATTACATGGAATAAATTATATTTTGGTGGTGGTACTAGTCCAATAACTATATTTATATTAGATAATCCCAAATCAGCATCTAAAATTAATACCCGTTTCTCCATTAATGCAAATGAGATAGCTAAATTTGCTGTTAAATTAGTCTTCCCTACACCACCTTTCCCACTTGTAATTGTTATTATCTTGCATGTAGGTAGAATAAATCCTTCTTCAATTTGTCTTTGCTTAATCATTTGTCTAAGTGTTTCTGCCTGGTCTATCATCAGTCTCTCCTTTTGTTATTCTCTCTACTCTCTACTCTCTACTCTCTACTCTCTACTCTCTACTCCTCTTAGACTCCTGAGATAATTAGTTTAGCCAATTTATTTGCATTAGCCTCTTCTATATCTTCAGGTACATTCTGTCCGGTAGTAACATACGAAATACCTTGTGGAATTTGCGTTGAGAGATTCAATATCGGACCGAAGGTAACTGTTTCATCCAATTTGGTAAAAATAAGTTTATGAAAGGAGACCTTTTTAAAATTATCAACTATGTCAATTAGTTCTTTATCTTTAGTAGTTGCACTTAATAGGAGATAAATTTCAAGGCGATAGCCTGCGGAATCAATAAAACTTTTTAATTCAACTAATTGCATAGAATTTCGTTGAGAGCGTCCTGCGGTATCTATTAAGATTAAATCGTAATCAGAATATTTATCAATAGCCCCTTTAAACTCTGAAGGAGAAAATACTACCTCCAATGGTAGATTTAATATATCTGCATAAGCCTTGAGCTGTTCTACAGCAGCAATTCGGTATGTATCTACAGTTATAATAGCTACCTTTTTGCTTTTTTCAAAGGCAAACTCTGCGGCTAATTTAGCTAATGTAGTAGTTTTGCCAATGCCTGTTGGTCCAACTAAGCAAATCATCTTTGGTGTTCCTTCTACAAGTTGAACTGGACCACTTATTTTAATCATACTGGTAATATGCATCTTAAGTCTTCCCTCCATGAAATCTTCATCTTCTAAAAGCCCACCTGGAGACTCCGCAATTACCCTTTTGATTAAATTCTCAGACAATTCTTCATCTACCTCATTTTGTAGTAATCGGATATACAACTCTCCGGATTTACCTGGATATTTATATATAGGTGGTTTTCCGCCTTTACCCTCTGTTAGGATATTTTCCATTTTTGTCTTTATTTCCTGAAGTTCTTTATATACAGATGTAGTTAAATCTGGCTCTTTTACTTTAGGTAATATAGGTGCTGATTTTTGAGCAGAAGAGTAGTAGATAGCTGGTGGTGGTTGAAGTTGAGTAGGAGTTGAATAAATAACTCGTTGTGGAGGAGTTGGAACCTGTCCAGTACGCACTTGAGATGTCTTGGGTAAAGTAGTTGGAGTAGAAGTATATTTCATTGGAACTGCAGCAGTTACCTCTACCATCTTTTGCCCAAATAATCCAAATATACCACCTTTACGGATATTTCGATGACTTACCAATAATGCATCTTTACCTAAATCAATAGTCATCTTTAATATAGCTTGTTGTAAAGTTAGCGCTTCATAAGTTTTATATTTCATCATGATACATCTACCATCCCAACTGATTTTACTTCTACATCAGGTGTTATTTCATTATACGACAAAACCCCTATTTGCGGGATTGTGCGCATAATCAAGTTTTTAAAATGCCTTCTTATTCTTGGAGAGCATAAGATAATAGGAAGCTCTTTTATATTTCTTTTTATCTCCTCTTGTACCGCCAGAGTAATCTTTTGTAGTCTAGCTGGGTCAAGAATGAGTTGTTCGCCTTCTGGGGTTTGCCTTATATTCTCACCCATTTCATTTTCTAATTTTGGATGTAGAGTAATAGCAGATAAAGTACCATCTTTAGATAGATATTGTCGCATAATCTGTCTTGAAAGACTCATTCTTACCTGTTCTGTAAGAAAGCCAATATCCTTAGTTTTTGGTGCCCAGTCTGCTAATGTCTCAGTAATAGTCAATAAATCACGAATAGAAAGTCCTTCTTGTAAAAGATTATGTAATACCTTTTGTACCTCCCCTAAACTCAATTGGCTAGGGACTAATTCTGCAACTACTGTTGGATAATTTTGTTTAAGACCATCCATTAAGCTCTGTACATCCTGACGACTGACTAAATCAGGTGCATTTTTCTTTATTATCTCTTGCATATGAGTTGAGATAATAGTTGGTGGATCAACTACTGTATAGCCCAACTTTTCTGCTTCTTCTCTTTGTTCTTCTTTAATCCAGATAGCAGATGAGCCAAACGCTGGTTCTACACCTGGTTCTCCTTCTATCTCCTCTATTACTTCAGGAGTTTTCATTGCCAGATACTTATCTATTTTTACTATTCCTTTACCTACATCTAATCCTCTTATCTTAATTACATAAGTAGTGGGTCTTAACTGAATATTGTCTCTAATTCTAATGGGTGGTATTACTATCCCTAACTCGAGTGCCGCCTGTCTACGAATCATTGTTACTCGATCTAATAAATCACCACCTTGTTCTGGGTCTACTAAAGGAATTAATGCATATCCAATCTCAAGTTCCATTGGGTCCATGGCAAGAAGCGAGGCAACACTCTCAGGTTTTTTAAGCCATTCTAATTCCTTTTTCTTTTTCTCTGCCAGTGTTTTCTCCTTTTCTACCTTAACTGATTTACTCATTAAATAAGCGAGTGTACCAATAATTCCTGCTACCATAAGCAAAGGGATTTTAGGTAAAGGAGTAAGCAGGAAGAATATTAATGTTCCACCTGTTATCCATAGAACTCTTGGTTGAGCAGTAAGCTGGCTGGTTACATCTAACCCTAAATTTTCCTCACTTGCAGCTCTTGCAACTATTAAACCAGTAGCTACGGATATTAAAAATGCAGGTATTTGAGCTGATAGAGCACATCCTACTGTAAAAGTAGTATAATCGCGAAATGCATCTGCTAACGGTTCTCCACGCATTAACACACCAATAGTTAACCCGCCAATGATATTAATTGCTGCAATAACCACACCAGCAATGACATCTCCCTGTACAAATCTTGCCGCTCCATCCATTGCACCGTAGAAATCAGCCTCTTTGCGTATTTCTATTCTTTTCTCCGCCGCCTCTTTTTCAGTAATATATCCTGCATTTAAGTCAGCATCTATTGCCATCTGCCTCCCTGGCATAGCATCTAAGGTAAACCTTGCCGCTACCTCAGAAACTCGCATTGTACCTCGTACGACAACTAAAAGTTGAATTATAACTAATATAAGAAATATCACAATCCCAACAACTATATTTCCACCTACTACAAATGTGCCAAATGTGCGAACAATCCCTATCTCTGCACCTCTTCCATTAAGGATAAGTCTTGATGTAGAAACCTCAATAGCTAATCGATAAACCGTAGTGACCAATAAAAGAGATGGAAAGACAGAAAACTCAGTTATTTTAATCAGATAGGTAACAGATAAAATTATAACCATAGCTAATGTTAAATTCATTGCAATAGATATATCAATAAATAAAGGTGGTAGTGGAATAACAAGCATAATGATAACACAAAGTATAAATATAGCTACTAATACATCTGAATGTTGCATCCATGTTAATCTTGGTACTACTGCCTGTGTTCTTGCAACTGCCATTTTTATTGTGTGTAGAGAGTAGAGAGTAGAGAGAAATAACACTGGAAACAAAAATCTCTCTACTTTCTACCCTCTATTTCCTCCTTATGCTGATTGTTTTTTTTGTTTTAATTGATAAACATACGCTAATACTTCAGCTACTGCCTGGTAAAGTTGTATAGGAATTTCTGTACCAATTTCTACTGCTTCAAACAAATTTTCTGCTAAAGGCTTATTTTCTACTACTGCCACATTGTATCCTTTAGCTATTTCAACAATTCGTTGTGCAATTAAATCTCTTCCTTTAGCCACTACGGTAGGAGCCCGCATAGCTGCAGAGTCATATTTAAGTGCCACTGCTAAATGTATGGGATTAGTGATAATCACATCTGCGCGTGGTACTTCAGCCATCATTCTTCGTGTAGCCATTTGTCGCATCCTCTCCCTAACTCTGGCACGCATTAATGGATCACCTTCTAATTGTTTCCATTCATCCTTTAATTCATGCTTTGACATCATCAATGTTTGTTTAAATTCATGGCGCTGATGAAGATAATCCAATAAGCTCATAAATAATAAAAATATAGCTACCCAGAGTACAATTTTATAAGCTAAATTAGCTATTAATAAAAATCCCTCGCCTACATCTGCCTCTGCTAACAAGAGTATATTTTGATAGCCATTCTTAATTATTTGATATGTAATGATAGTAATTACTGTTAATTTAAAAAATGTCTTACCATAATCAATCAATGCCATTTTAGATGGAATAAGTTTAGTAAAAACGCGTGAAAACCTTGGTTTTAGCTTTGCAAAATCAGGCATCAAAGCGCGTGGTGTAAAATAAATTCCTACCTGTATTACTTCAAAGATTAGCCCTGCAATTAGTCCTACTATCATAAATGGAATGGCAATTTTTAAAAATGTAAGAATATGGGAATTAAGTAATTGTGTAAAATTGCCAAAACTAATTGTATTAGTATGAAGTTGCGAAAAAGATATATGAACAAACTTAACCAATTGCGTAAACATCAAATAGCCAATAAGTGGAAATAGCAATATAGTAATTAATGCTATTCCAGCCGATGTTAGTTCCCGACTTTTAGCTACCTGACCTCTTGCGCGTGCCCGCTGTATTTTTCGTGGAGTTGGTTCTTCAGTCCTCCCCTCATCCTCAGCCCGAGCAAATAATTGTAAGTCAAATTCCTTAATATTTGTTAACTCATCATCTATCATCTTATTTTCACCTTTCCTAAGACTATTAAAAGGCTATCAATATCATAAAATAGCTTTTCATATAAACTAACTGCTACTTTGGCTAACAAAGGAAATAAAAAGATTAAAGTTATCATTCCAGCAACTATAGTTATTGCCCACCCTAATACCATAATATTCATCATAGGTGCTACTTTAGCTAACAAGCCCATCCCTAATGTTACCAAAAATAATACCCCCATCACTGGCATACTAATCTTCAGTGCAGTCAAAAACATAGCAGCAAAGTTTGTCACCATAGTTTTTGCTACAATACTGCACGAGTCTAAAGTTAATACAGGTACTATTTCATAACTTTTGCAAATAGCAATAAGCATCATATGATGCCCACCAAAACCTAAGAAAACCAATAATGCAAACAGACCTATAATTTGACCAATAATAGGCTGCTCTATTTGCGATAATGGGTCAATGGTATTTACAATTCCAAATCCCATTGGAACACTATACAACTCTCCAGATATTTGAAATGTAGATATAACCAATGTTGCCATAAATCCAATAATCAAGCCAATAGCTACCTCTGAGAAGACCAAAAGACTATAAGTAGGGAAATTATTTGGTACGATGCTAATATGTTTGTTAACTACTCCAAATATTGTCAAAGAGATAAATAGGCACAATCCTGCCTTTATTCGTGGTAAGATATTCAAGCTACCAAAAAAAGGCGCCATTACAAATATCCCCGACATCCGCGCTAAAACCAAAAAAAACTTTTGAAATTGTGTTACAAATAACTCCATCTTATCAATCCTATTACCGTGTTGAAGAAGTTTTGCAAGAAAATCCTCAACAAGTTGAGGCATCCAATACAGAGTAGGTATGGAAGCCCGAACTTGTTCGGGAAGAATATTGTTGCATAATTTATCCAACACGGTACTATAATTGGTGATTAGTAACTTGTAATTGGTAATTATTTAACCAATTACCATTTAACCAGTTACCCCGTTAGCTCAGGAAACATACTAATTAACCGAGTTGTAAACTCAACTAAAGTCTTTAACATCCACATACCAAAGATAGAAATAGATAATAGTGTAGCAAGTATTTTGGGTACAAAGGTAAGAGTCATTTCCTGAATAGCAGTAGCAGTTTGAAATATACTTACCACTAATCCAACAATTAAGCTCACTCCCAACATAGGAGCAGAGACTAATATAGTATAAAATAAAGCTTCTTGAGCTAACCTTATAGCTACTCCCTCAGTCATTATTTAGATTCACCTCCAGTTACTCATTTCACCCTCTTAATTAACAATTAACAATTATCAATCTCTACTTTTAATGGAAACTTAAGACTAAAGAACGCACTAATAGATTCCAACCATCTACCATAACAAACAAAAGTATCTTGAACGGTAATGAAATCATTACTGGTGGTAACATAATCATTCCCATAGACATCAATACACTTGCAACTATCATATCAATGACTAAAAATGGGATAAAAAGTGCAATGCCCATTTTAAATGCAGAAGTTAATTCACTAACCATAAATGCAGGGATAAGTACATGTGTTGGAACATCTTTGCGCGTCGCAGGTCTTGGCAATTTACTCATTCCTAAAAATAAATCAAGGTCTTCTTTGCGAGTCTGTTTAAACATAAATTCACGGATAGGCACTAATGCCTTTTCTATTGCCTGTGTAGGAGTCATCTTGCCAGCTAAATATGGTTGAAGAGCAACATTATTCACCTGAACTAATGTAGGTGCCATGATAAAAAATGTCAAAAATAGTGCTAATCCTGTAATTATTTGTTGAGGAGGTGCCTGTTGTGTAGCTAAGGCTTGTTTGACAAATGAAAGGACTATGATTACTCGTATAAACGAGGTCATCATCATGATGATACTTGGAACTAAAGTTAGAATAGTCAGAAGAAATAATATCTGAAGAGCTAATGCTACATCGGTAGGTTTTGTTGCCTCTTCTATGCCTATATTTATCTTCGGAATAGGAATTGGAAGATTTTGGGCAAAAACATCATAACCACACAATACAACTATGGAGGCAATAAATATTTTAATAAATATCCTCCCGGTTTTCTTCATTTTTTTACCCCTCCCACTTTTTTGGTAATGTCAAAAACTACCTCCCAGAATATATAGAATTTCGTAACCGTTCACCGCAGAGACACAGAGACGCAGAGAAAAAATTAAAAACTATTTACCAGACGCTTCATTCCGTCTCTGATTTTCATCAGAGCAAGCTCTTGACTACAGATTAATGTAACACTTTAGCCATCTGAAGTGGAATCCTGGTAATCGGTTATCGGTAATCAGTTATCGGTGACCGATTACCTGATTACCGATGACCGATTACCTTTTTATTTCCATGTCTTCTCTGGAAACTCTTGCGTCTCTGCGGTGAATTACTATCTGAACGGTTACGGATTTCTTTCACCACAGAGATACACAGAATACTTATCTACTGACTACTGTTTACTCTCTACTTCTTTATGTTTTACTCCGTGCCATCTGTGGTTTCCTTTCAAATCTTATCATTATTTTCAGCATCTAAATACTCTTCTATTATCTTTCTTTGTGAAGACTCAGACTGTAAGAAAAAATGATACACAGATGCACCAACAATCACTCTTTTATCAATACCAGTCTTCTTTGCAAAATCTCTAATTTTATCTATAAGTCCTTCTATTAAAGTAGTAGCAAAAGGTTTTTTACTCATATCAACATCTCCTCTAAAACAAAAACAATAAGACACTTATATACTGGACACTGCCATTAACTGAGCTATTTAGGGACGGTTTATTTTCATCGTTTTCACGGTGATTTCTTTTGGAAATTAGAAATTGGAAATTAGGTCTTCACTTCTTTCCCCAATTTCTAATTTCGTAACCGTTCAGGCTATATATCAAAAGTGTAAGAGTGGCTTAAG
>JBFMDD010000330.1:0-4741 GCA_040754115.1 bacterium | reverse complement strand
GCGGTTAAAAAATGGATATGAAATTAGAAATTAGAAATTGGGGAAAGAAGTGAAGACCTAATTTCTAATTTCCAATTTCTAATTTCCAAAAGAAATCACAGGGAAAACGATGAAAATAAACCGTCCCTCAATAGCTCAGTTAATGGCAGTGTCCAGTATATATCTGCTAAAATCTTAAAATTAACCTCTACTCTCTGAATTTCTGTTTCGTACAAAAGTTTATTGACAAATATAACATATTAAGTTATAATATAAACATGGATAAAAAGCATATCTTAGTTGTAGATGATGAAAGAGAAATATTAAACCTCATCAGAGATACATTAGAGATTAAAGGATATGAGGTAAGTACGGCTCAAAGTGGAGAGGAGGCATTAGAGGAATTAAAAGAAAAAATTCCTCACCTCATTATCCTTGATATCCTAATGCCAGAGATAGATGGGTACGAAGTTTGCCAGAGAATAAGAAAGAACTCCGCTCTTAAATACCTCCCAATAATTATGCTTACTGGTAAAGACAGTGTAGCTGATGAAATTAAAGGATGGCGTATGGGTATTGCTGAGTATATAACTAAGCCATTTGATATAGAAGAACTTCTGGCTATCATTGATACTACTATTTACCGCACATATTTAGGACTTGATGCCAACCCTTTAACTAAACTCCCTGGAAATAATGCTATAAGAGAGGAAATAAACAGGTGTATTGAGGATAAAAAGCCTTTTGCTACTTGCTTCTTAGATCTGGATAATTTTAAGGCATTCAATGACCATTATGGTTTTGATAGAGGAGATGAGGTAATAAAATTTACTGCAAATATAATTATAAAGACAGTTCACAGCATAGGAGATGAAAAAGATTTTATTGGGCATATAGGTGGTGATGATTTTGTAGTTATTATCCACCCAGATAAAGTTGACCTTATCTGTCAGGAGATTATTAAAGAATTTGATAAGGCAATTCCTGATTTATACTCAAAAGAAGACCTCCAACGAGGATACATTATTAGCCTTAATCGCAAAGGTGAAAAAGCAAAATTCCCTATTATGACAATTTCCATAGCCGTAGTGACTAATAAAAAAAGGGATCTGAAACATTTAGTAGAAGTATCTACAATAGGAACTGAATTAAAAGAATATGCTAAAACCTTCTTTGGCTCAAATTATATAGTCGATAAAAGAATGGGAGAAGAAAAAGATATTAAAGAATCAGACCAGATTTTAGAAAAAGAAAATATCTTATTAGTTGATGATGAGCAGGATATATGTACAATCCTATCCATGATTCTAAAAAAAGAAGGTTACGAGATAATAATTGCACAAACTGGAGCTTCTGCATTGGCACAGATCGAGAAAAAATCGTTTAATGTAGTGCTATTAGATATAAGACTCCCAGATATGAGTGGATTAGAAGTTTTAAAGAGAATTAAAACAAAAGCCCCAAATACAGTAGTAATTATAATGACTGGCTTTTCTTCTATGGAATGGGCGATTGAAGCACTCAGGTATGGTGCCTATGACTATCTACAAAAACCACTCGATATAGAAAAGGTAAAGGTGATTATTAAAAGGGGTATAGAACAACAACGATTAGAAGTCAAAAATAAAAATTTGGTTAAGAGTTTGACTAAAAAGAATATTGATTTGAATAAAAAAGTAGAAGAAATTCTTATGTTAAATAAAAGTTTACAAGCACTCTACTTAGGTGCTATGGGTGCCCTGGTGGGTACTATTGAGGCAAAAGATTCCTATACAAGAGGGCATTCGGAGCGAGTAACTAAGTATGCAATGAGTATTGCTAAAGAATTGAATCTTTCAGAAGATGAGCAGGAATTGATTCGGTATGCATGTGAATTACACGATATTGGCAAGATTGGTATTAAAGATTACATCCTGGCTAAAACAGAAGAATTAACTAAAGAAGAATGGGATGAAATAAAACTACATCCCACTACCGCGGCAAAGATATTAGAACCATTAGAATTTTTAGATAAAGGGATTCCAATTATCAAACATCACCATGAACGATATGATGGCACTGGTTATCCTAATGGTCTAATGATGGAAAATATCCCATTCGGAGCACGAATTATAGCGGTTGCAGATGCCTTTGATGCTATGACCTCCGACCGCCCGTATAGAAAGGCAAAGTCTGTGGATGAGACAATTAAAGAATTAAAAGAAAATGCTGGTAGCCAATTTGACCCAAAGGTAGTAGAGGCTTTCTTAAATGTGTTAGAAAAAGAAAAGAAATTACTTAAATAAGGAGATGGAAATGAATAAGGAGACTAAAAATGGACAATCAACCGTTGAATTTGCTCTACTTTTACCACTTTTATTGATGATTACGGTACTTATTATAGAAGTTAGTCTTTTATTTCATAATTTTCTTATTATTACTCAACTCTCCCGTGAATCTGCAAGATTAGGAGCACTTGGTGGAACAAATCAACAGATAATGGATAGGATTGAGACTGTGGAGCTACGGTTAGTTAGAACCTACTTTTTAACTGGCGAAATTTTAGACGAGGAAATTAGCATTCTGCCTGAAAACGAAGCAGATCGTGTAGAAGGCGAGGATATAAGTATCTCTATTCCATATCGAGTATATCTCAATATCCCACATTTTGGAGAGGCAATTGGTCTAACAATGATAGCAGCTTCTACCATGCGGATAGAGAGAATATAAATTTGGTAATTGGTAACTATACTGGACACTGCCATTAACTGAGCTATTTAGGGACGGTTTATTTTCATCATTTTCCCTGTGATTTCTTTTGGAAATTAGAAATTGGAAATTAGAAATTAGGTCTTCACTTCTTTCCCCAATTTCTAATTTCATATCCATTTTTTAACCGCAAGCTTTCACGCTAAAGTGAACCGTTTCTAAAATCGCAATTTGTAACGGTGTTGAGTATATTTAACCAGTTACCATTTACCAAAAATTAAGGTGGATTGGTGAGGATGAAAGAAGAAAAAGGGCAGGTGGTAATATTTGTAGCATTATTTATGACAATTTTCTTAGGGGTAACTGCATTAGCGGTTGATCTGGGTAGGGTATACATTTTCCAGACACAACTGCAAAACGCATTAGATGCAGGAGCATTAGCTGGTGCCTGGCAACTACCTGAGCACCAAAATTTAGCCAGAGAAGAGGCTATCAGATTAACTCAAGCTAATGGTTTCCAAATTACTCACCAGGATATTGAAATAATTGAGGAAACAATCAGGATAAAAGTTACAAAAGAAATAGAAACTATATTTGCCAAGGTGTTAGGGATAAAAAAAGTAGAAGTAAGTGCTCAGGTAGCAGCGATAGTTATCCCTTACCCTCCTTCTTATGTATTTGACTATGTCTATTTTATTAACAATTGGGGCTGGTTCTATGGAAGTGGCATAACTGCAAATGGCGATATTCGTTCAAATGGTGATTTTGATTTTAAATATGACCCAATGGTTTTTGGTGATGTCTATGCATCAGGTGAGATTCGAGGGACATGGAAAACACCTCCCGGACAACCTTCAAATGTGTATGAAGGAATAGAGAAATTAGAGATGCCTAATCTACAATCACTTGATTATTATGAAAGATTAGCATTTGAAAGAAATAGTTATATTAAAATAGGAGATGAACTGGTAATTGACAAGATATTTGGGGATGAGCAAGGGGAATCAGGGAATATTGTCTTAGAGGGCACTTCTTCCAACCCAATTGAAATAAAAGGGCCTGTGGTAGTAAGAGGGGATGTAGTGATAAAAGGAACAGTCAAAGGTACTGGTACTATCTATGCAGGCAGAAATATATACATTGCAAATGACATAACTTATAAAAATGCCCCATCATCTCCTCGTCCTGCATCTAAAGACCCAGAGGTGGTGGATGGGTGGGTGGAGGCAAATAAAGATAAGGATATTCTTGGTTTAGCAGCACGCGAAAATGTTATCATTGGTGATTACACGAGTTCTAAAGACCCATGGTATGCCAATTACTGGTTATTTGATATGGGTAGTGAGGATGTAGGTGCTGATGGAATACCAGATACAAATGTCTGGATAGATGACCCGGAGCATCCTGAAGGTGGTTATTGGACAGACCCAACTGAAAATGATGGCATTTTCCAGCAAAACAGAGAAGACCTCGATGGAGATGGACAATTTGACGATAATTACAACTGGACAGATGTACAAACTCAAACACCAATTACTGATTTTGATAGAGTACCTCCAGGAACTGAAAAATTTGGTGATGTAGCTACAAATTATATCAATAAGATTGAATGTATTATCTACACCAATCATGCCTGTACTGGTAGATTAGGATATGGAATAAAATTTAATGGGGCAATAATATCTAAAGACGAGGCTTTAATATATCGCAATACCATTACCCTAAATTATGATGAGCGAATACACCATAGATATAGAAATAACCCAAATTGGTTAATAGACCTATTCTTGCCAGTAGGACCAAAAGAGGTTCACTTAATTCCATATTAGTGTCGTGTTGAGTAAATTCTGCACTATTTTCAAGGATTATCACCTCTAATCAGATATAGGTGGTGGGTGATGGGTGATGGGTAATAGGTAATAGGTAATATCCCTACTCCCTACTCCCTACTACCCACTACCCACTACCCATAACCCATCACCTAAAACCTATTTCGAGTTCTATAACACGATACTGGTGCAAAACTTAGTCAACACGACATTAGGTGTAAAAGAAAGAAATGGGCAAATACGAA
>JBFMDD010000329.1:0-2170 GCA_040754115.1 bacterium | reverse complement strand
GTTTATTTTACATTGTTACCTTGCTAGAAGTCCATGTATCTAAGATGAGACTTTATTTAAACCGAAAATCAAGTTTAAAGTTATATAACCAGGGTATATTAGGACTAATGCCTTCCTCACATAGTTTCCCAGGCAAATTTTCATAATGGGCTTTCATTTCCCTGGCATTAGGTGCATTATAATATGTTACTATTATTGTATCATCTTTTACACGAATATCTCCTTCTAATCCTTTGAATAAATCCTTTGCAATATGTTGAGCATCCCAAACTTCAAATGGCATTCCAATTCGTTGTCTCATCATAAAGGTTGCTGCCTGAGCTAATAATGCCATAGTCATTTTTCCATATCGTATGTTCAAGTTCATAGTGCCCGCCTTTTCCCAACCAAGCGCCTGATAGTTTTTGAAAAATTCTTCTATGTGCCATCTATCCGGATAATGGACTGACAAATCTTCCATTTCATTTCGGTCTGCAGTACAAAGAAAACTCTTAAAAATATAGTCATCTTGCCTTTCTCCTTTACGCTGGATAAACTGATAATAATTTTCCGGGCTTTGGCTTACTGGTCCATAGTGACTTGCTTTTAGTTGATAAATAGATTTTGTTGTGGCGTATCCTGCCCAATGTCGTTTGAATGATTCAACCGGAATTTCTAAAATTTTCTTTTTTATTGATTCATTACTGGGCATTGGCACTAGTATATCAAAAGGTGATTCTGAGTGAATCCACTTAAAAAGCTCAGAAGTATAATGTTCATTATCTGCCATAACAAGTGGTTTACTGTCATTAAGTTTAAGAATATCGGCGGCTATAGTTAAAAGTTCCGGTGTGGCTTGCGTAACAGTTCTGGCAGAAGAAGCAGTCGTAAAGCAAATAGGCTGTTTTGTATCGGAATCCAAGCAGAAAAATGTTTGAGCAACCTTAGAAGGTTTAGATTCAGTATTATTTTTTTTGTGCCGAACCATTTGTCTTTTACTGTATGATTTAAGCCGATGCGGGTCGATGGCGATAATTTTCCCGTTAAAATGTCGAAAAGTTACGCGTATTTTACCGAGAGCTATTTGTAGTTTTTGCGCCTCATTAACAGTGTGTTTATCTAAAAGATTATGTATCGCCGAATCAGAAGCTATAAATGGCAGTCCATTAGCTAATTCAAATCCTTTCTGACTTAAAGTTCGTTTCTGGCGAATACCTTTAACACATAATGCCGATTCATTTACAAGCTGCATTGCCAATCGTGTTTCAACCATCTCATCAGTAGCACCGCTCCAACTCTTAAGCAACTGCCATGTTCCCAACCTTAGGTATTCTGGTATAAGCAGCCAGATGCCAGCCATGTTTCCTGAAATCTTATTTGCCAAAAGTTGTCGAACCCCGCGTTCAATACTTTTAGGATCACAATCTTCGCTTCGTATTTTTTCCTTAGTCCTATGAGTTTCAATCTTAACTTTTTCTTCTCTCTTCGGATTATAGGTGTGAAGTTTTTTTTTGAAGACCATATTCAGAGATAACCCTTTCAACACTACTTATCGATATTGGATATCCACACTGTTTCAGTTTTTGAGCAATAATTTCAACCGTGATATCCGGATCAAGAAATCGATATCGTATAATTTGGCGGACGACTTCATCTGTTCTTCGGTAGTTGCTTTTCGGTCCGGTCTTTTTTCTTATTAGACCCTCTGCTCCTTTCTTCCTAAAATCATTTAGTATTTGATAATAACGTTGTCTTGAAAAGCCAAACTTTTCAGCAATTTTACTACGAGATAAACCTTCACACTCTCCTTCGAAAAGCATAGCAAGTTTCAGAGTAATTTCATCATCTTCATTTATCTGAAGTGATCCGGTAGATCCGACAAGAAATGGAACATTGTTATCAAACTTAACCATTAGATTTTCTCCATATTGTAAAAAATACGAATTGTGGAGAAAGATAGGAGAATAATGCGGAAATGTCAAATAAATTATGAGGGCTCTATAATCTCCTACAAAAACTTGCAATTAGATAGGTCTTTATTGTGCAGTTTATAACAAGCTATTTCAAAACGCGATTTAATTTTACGAGAAGGCAACCCCTCATATATTATTTGACAAATTTGAATTGGAGTAAGTTTTCTTTTAGATTATTGCATGGTTTTTTAATATCTGAAAAAAAACGTAAAATTATT
>JBFMDD010000328.1:0-4677 GCA_040754115.1 bacterium | reverse complement strand
ATAGAAATAGGTAGAAATTGATTGTGAGAAACAATAAATTTCCATAAATTTCTATTAGTTTCTACTAATTTCAATTTTTTAATAATATCTCCCTATCTCCTTCATCTCCACATCTCCTTTTGTTACACCACCTGAACGCTTACGCCCTTCTACGCAAAAGTTAAACCCCAAGTTCAACAGCAAATGCCCTAAATTTCTATTATATTTCTCCTACCCTACACACCTTTGCTAGCATGTGTCCTTGATGTACTCTGATATTTAAGTCATCATCTATTTTAACTTGTGCTACATTTTTAATTAACTCACCGGTGTGTAATTTAGATGTAATGCTATAGCCGCGCGATAAAATAGCCAGCGGGGACAAAGTGGTAAGTCTATCAGTGAGGTTATGTAGTTGAGCATTTTTTTGCTCCATCAGGTGTGAACTTAGAAGCAAAATGGTATTAATTGCATCATCTACCCTTTGTTGAAACTGGATGATATTTTGATATGGATGTATGAAAACAGGTGATTGCTGACATCTTTGTAATCTGGCAAAAAGCTGTGCTAATTGTGCATTAATAGTACTTTTCAACCTGGCTAAAAAAGAGTTTAATGTTTCATTCAATTCCTCTTTATTTTTAACCACCAGTTCTGCGGCAGCAGAAGGAGTAGGAGCACGCATATCTGCAACAAAATCTGCAATAGTAAAATCAGTCTCATGCCCAACAGCAGAGATAACCGGGATTTTGGAATCAAAAATAGCCCTTGCTACCAGTTCATCATTAAAAGCCCACAAATCTTCAATCGACCCTCCCCCGCGAGTTACGATAAGTACATCTAATTTTTTATCCAATTTGTTAAATTCTTTAATTGCCTGAACAATCTCTCCTGGTGCCTCTTCACCCTGTACCCTAACAGGATTTATAAGTACCTCAATATTATAAAATCTACGAGTGATTATATTCAAAATGTCTCTAATAGCCGCACCTGTAGGAGATGTAACTATTCCAACTCGTTGAGGAATCATTGGGATAGGCTTTTTATGTAAAATATCAAACAATCCCTCTTTTTTTAATCGTTGTTTTAATTGTTCTAATGCTACATAAAGAGACCCTACCCCAGCAGACTGTAACTCCTTTACCAATATCTGGTACTCACCTCTTTTTTCATAAACAGTAATAGAGCCGCGTACAATAACCTTCATACCATCTTCTAACTTACATTGTAAAAAAGCAAACCTGTTGCGAAACATAACTGCTTTTATTTGAGAGTTTTCATCCTTTAATGTAAAATACATATGCCCGGAGGATGGAATCCGTAGGTTTGATACCTCACCATTTACCCATACCTCTGGGAAATTGCCTTCTAAGATACTTTTTATATTTTTAGTTAGGTCTGAAATAGATAAAATATATCTTTCGGGATAGTTCATTTTCATCGTTTCCTCTCTAATTTCCAATATCTATTTTTTAACCGTAATCTTTCTCCTGAAAATAGGAAGTAGAGAGTAGAGAGTAGAGAGTAGAGAGTAGAGAGTAGAGAGAAAATCTTTCCTCCCCCTGTTTTTTCCTATTTTCATTCTTCTGTTGTGAACCAACGGTTCATGACCGTTTCTCCTGAAAATAGCCTTTGGAGTGCAATGGAGTGACACCACTTGTGGTGTCATGACAGCACAAGTGCTCTCACTCCAATATGCTCGCCATGAATGTTCACCTGAAAATAGGTAACAATGAGCAATTATCAATGAATAAAGTAAATGAATTACAGACTACAAATCCCTTTAACTTTAATATCCTTAATATTTAACTGTACTGATTGTCTATCTTGCCAAGTGTTTATTTGAGGAATGTAAGCTAATTCAATTGAGTTGGAATTCCTTAAGGTAGTTATTTTATCTCCCATATCAAATCCAATAGCCTCAGTCACACCTTGAGAAAAAACATCTTTTACCTTCATTTTAAGGTGATTATTACCTACAAGTGTTGGAGTAGGTAAAACCTCTAAATTGCTTGTTGAAAATACAGGTCTTGGATTTCCTATACCAAAAGGTGATAGTAAATCGTCAATCTCATTAATTAATTGCAAATTTACATCTTTCAACTCCACATGAATCACATTTAAAGAAGGTTGTAAATCAGTATTCTGTAAGACTCCTTTAGCATAATCATTCATTCTTTGTCTGAATTCATCTATTTTATCAGGTAAAATAATCAATCCTACTGCTTGCTCATGCCCACCATAGCTTTCCAATAAATCATCACATTGATTAAGTGCATTTAAGAGGTGAAAATTAGGAATACTTCTACCTGAGCCTTTACCCAATCCATCCTGACATGAAATGATTATAGTTGGCCGATAATATTTATCCACTATCTTTGAAGCAACAATACCAATTACCCCTTGATGCCAATTATCATTTGCAACTACAATTACATTCTTATCCCGCTGATGTCTGGTAGATTCTATTACCTCTTGTAGAATAATCTGCTGGATATTTTGCCTTTTTATGTTATGTTCATTAAGTATTTTAGCTATTTCTTCTGCCTGTTGTGTGGATTGGGTAAGAAATAGTTTAATGACCAACCTTCCATCCTCTAATCTACCCATAGCATTAATTCGAGGAGCCAATTTAAAACCAATATCTGCGGTATTAATTTTCTTACCTTGTTGAAGACCACAAACCTTAATCAGAGCCTTTAATCCTATATTTTGAGTAATTTCAAGTTGCGTTAGCCCATATTTGACAATAATTCTATTTTCACCAATTATTGGCACTACATCTGCTACTGTACCCAAACAGGCAAATTCTAAGAGAGTATTCAAATCAATAGCTGAATATCCCTCTTTCATAAGTCCTTGAATCAATTTTATTACAACACCAACACCTGCTAAATTCTTATCTGGATATTGGCATTCTAATTGTTTAGGGTTAATTATGGCAAAAGCTAAAGGAATTTTTTCCTTTACCTCATGATGATCTGTAACAATTACATCAATACCTACCGAATTGGCATATTCTATCTCCTCAATAGCAGAAATACCACAATCAACAGTAATGATAAGTTTTACACCCTGTGAATGAGCAAATTCTATTCCCTTTTTACTTACTCCATAACCCTCTTCTAATCTATGAGGGAGGTAATAGATAAGGTTAGAAGTGTATGGTGCTAATGCACGCATTAACACAGCTACTGAAGTCATTCCATCTACATCATAGTCTCCATAGATTAAGATTTTTTCTTTTTTATTTAATGCAAGTTTAATCCGGTCAACTGCCTTATCTAAATCTTTCATTAAAAATGGTTCATGAAAATCACTTAGTTCAGGAGTAATAAATCTCTTCGCCTCATGTGGCTTTGTTATGCCTCTACTGATGAGAATTTGAGCAGTAACAGGTGAGATATGAAGTGTCTCTACTAATTCACAGACCTCCTTTTGAAGTATCCCATCATTGATTTTTTTCCAAATTTTTTCCAATTTGTTTTTCCCTCCCTTATCTCAAATCTTATCATTACCCACAAGTCCAAATACAATTCATTGACAATTATCAATTAACCATTCACAATTAACAATTACTCAACACCGTTACAAATTGCGATTTTAGAAACGGTTCACTTTAGCGTGAAAGCTTGCGGTTAAAAAATGGAGTTGAAATTGGAAAGTAGAAATTGGGGAGAGCAGTGAAAGTTTAATTTCCAATTTCAGCGTTCCATGAACAATTCCTAAAATCCAAAAGAAATCACAGGAAAAACGATGAAAATGAACCGTCCTCCAATTTCTAATTTCCAAAAGAAATCATAGGGAAAACAATGAAAATAAAACCCTCCCTAAATAGCTCAGTTAATGGCAGTGTCCAGTATAATTTTTATCGCTTAATAACCTTGAACCCTGAACCTGGAACCTTGAACCTAATAAACTGCAATCTTTCAAACAAAAGTGAACCGTCCCGATTTTTGTTATTTGTTGTTTAATCTTATCACAAAATTAACCTTTTGTCAAAGAAAAAAATCAAAGGAAAAAAATACTTGACAAAAGTAGTTAAATGTAGTAAGTTATTATAAGGATTTTGGCTAACAACTTTTAGACTATTAGGTATGGTGAAGAGATGAATATCACTAATAAAGGGAAAAGCCCTTTTTATCCTGGACAGCCTGTGCCGATAGAATTCTTTATTGGCAGAATAAATGAAATTCAACGAATTACCAGGTCAATAAATCAAGTTGAATTAGGAAAGCCACAGGCTATTTTTCTCACAGGTGAATATGGGATTGGTAAAAGTTCTCTGGCTGGTTTTATGAAATATCTTGCAGAAAAGAATAACAGCATTTTGGGTATTCATGTTTTTCTTGGCAATGTAGAAACAGTAGAAGATTTGGCTATCAAAACAGTTGAAACAACAATTAAAACACCAATTTATGAACTGACAATTTCTGAAAAGATAGGGAATTTTTTGGCAAAATATATAGGTAAACAAGATTTGTTTGGATTTAACATAAATCTTGAAGTATTAAAAGCTGATGGACCAAACCTTTCCCAGGGATATTTACCTTTCTTGCATGAATTATTAAACTGGAGTTTCGTTAATTTAAGGAGTCATTGAGGCTATCTGAATCCTTATCAATCTGTTTATTTTGCTCAAAGATGGCAAAATTAGGCTCAAAAGCCTGATGATTTTTTTGCAACTTATCCTTTGAA
>JBFMDD010000327.1:0-2636 GCA_040754115.1 bacterium | reverse complement strand
TATAAACCTGAAGTAGAAAGCATTTATAAGGGTATAAAACGAGATGTATATTTTCTTCATTATGCCAATTTAGCCTTAAAAATAAAGGGTTTTTAAAT
This sequence comes from bacterium, assembly GCA_040754115.1. Lineage (GTDB taxonomy): Bacteria > UBA9089 > CG2-30-40-21 > CG2-30-40-21 > SBAY01 > JBFMDD01. The sequence continues at coordinate 2,538 of JBFMDD010000327.1, read as the reverse complement.
TTAACCTTATTTCTCGATTTCCGTTAAAGAGGCAGAGATAAAAAAATGTACACTTTTAATGAGTATAGTTAATTGGGGGGAGGTATATTATTCTCTGTACCGAAGCAAGGGAGAAAGTAAAGCTGAAGAAAGTTTATTAATATTAGACCAACTCCCAATTACCTTAGTTTTAGCTGATAAATTTCAAACCTATCAAGCGTCAAAACTCAAAGCTAAATATTCTGTCGCCTTTGCTGACTGCTTTGCATCTGCATTAGCTCTACAGAACCAGAGTAAAATTCTGACAGGAGACCCTGAATTTAAAAAACTTGAGGGGGAGGTAGAAATTGAGTGGTTACCAACAAAGAAAAATAAAATCAGAGATGATTAGCCCACAAACAGAACTGATAGAAAAACTCCATACTGACTATGTAAACAGGTGGCATGAAGATGAATATTTTGAGAATTTGCTAATTGAAAATTATGAAGGTGTTTATCAGATTATTTATACATTGCACCTGCTTAATTACCATCTGTGGCATCAGGAAGATATTGCCAGAAGAACAGATGTGGATGATTCTATAATTGCAGATGTTAAACGGAAAATTGATAAATTAAATCAGGCAAGACATGATACTATTGAAAGAATTGATGATTATCTATGCCAGATGTTAAACTTACAAAACCTCAATGACCCTTCCTTACCCATGAATTCAGAAACTCCAGGAAGTATTATTGATAGGATGTCTATCCTTTCCCTTAAAATATATCATATGGCAGAAGAGACAAAAAGAAAAGATGTACCATCTGAGCATATCAAAAACTGCGAGGTAAAACTTAATATTCTAAAAGAGCAATTGGAGGATTTAAAAAATTGCCTTGATGTTTTGCTTGATGAGGTTTTTAGTGGCAAGAGAAAACTTAAGGTCTATCGCCAATTTAAGATGTATAATGACCCTATGATGAATCCGCAACTTAGGAGGGTAGAGAGTAGAGAGAAACATAATGAGTAGAAAGAAATTAAATATTCTGCAGGTAGTCAATAGCCCCCATTGGCATGCCATTTCAAGCTATGCCCTTGGCTTATCAAAAGGATTGAAGGCAAAAGGACATAAGGTAATATTGGTTACCTTGCCAGGTAGCCTTTTGATTAAAAGGGCACAGGCTGAAGGGTTGCCAGTTATAACCCACCTGAGATTAAACCATTACAATCCAATCTATTTTTTAAAAGATGTAAAAGAACTAATTAGAATTTTAGAACAAGAGGAGATTGATGTCTTAAATGTGCATGAGTCTTATGGTTTTGCTATCTCTTGCCTGGCAGCTAAATTGGCTAAGCGACCAATTGCATTAATCCGCACTCGTGGAACATTTATGACTCCCAAAGGACATCCAATAAATAGATACCTGCACAACTCGTTATCAGATAAAGTAATTGTTACCTCTAAATTTATGCAAGAAAAATGCCTCAAGCATCTTCGAGGAAAAGAAGATCACTATAAACTTATCTATGGCGGAATTGATGTTAATAAGTTTAAGCTTGATACTTCAAGGGATAAAATCAAAGGGAAATTGGGTATGGAGGAAGCTGATTTTGTGATTGGCATTACTGCACGATTTGACCCGGTAAAAGGTTATCCTTATTTTTTTGAGGCATCAGCTAAAGTAATGCGAGAAATGAAGATAAAATTATTAATAATTGGCTATGAGGCAGAATTTTCTAAAACCGATTTGATTGACATGGCTAAAAGATATGGCATTGAAGAAGATGTAGTCATCATTGATAAATGGTGTAACCTTCCAGAGTTCTTGTCTGTCATTGACATTGGGGTTATAACATCTATTGGTTCAGAGGCAAACAGCAGGGCGTGTTTAGAATTTATGGCAGCAGGCAAACCTGTTGTAGCAACTACTGTTGGTGTAATTCCAGAAATAATAGAAGATGGTAAAACAGGCTATTTAGTCAAACCAAAAGATACTCAGGCAATGGCAGAAAAATTGCTTGATTTATTAAAAGATAGGGAAAAACTTAAATCTATGAGACTATCAGCTCAAAAACTTGTTTGTGAAAGATTCAGAGAAGAAATTTTAGTCAATCAAACAGAGGAGATTTATTATCAACAATGGGAAAGAAAATTACCATCAGGGATTAATTATAAGACTTGGTTTAATTGGTGATTTGTTGTTTAACACACCTACAATTAAAGCTATAAAGCAGAAATTCAAAGATGCTCATTTATCAATTATGGTGGAGCCTGCGTGTATGCAAATAGTGAAAAATAACCCATACATTGATGAGATTATTGTATTTAATCGTAAAAATCAAATTAATTCCACCTGTGAAATAGGAATATGTTGATCGTGGTTAGTATAAGAAGGGAGATAAGGAGATAAAGGAGATATGGAGATTATGGAATGATGGAGGGGTGGAATGGTGGAATGATGGAGTAATGGTATCCACCAACATTCCAGTATTCCAATATTCCATTATTAATATCCCCTTATCTCCTTAATCTCCCTATCTCCTTTTCTTACACCAAGTAGTGTGGTATAATTTTG
>JBFMDD010000326.1:0-17234 GCA_040754115.1 bacterium | reverse complement strand
GTTGGATTTTTAAATATACACCCTGCACTTTTAGAGTTAACAGGCTGATTATTTTTTCTTTTCTGTTTATACACCTCCAAATTGTATACTATACTACAAATTTTACTTTTTGTCAATAAAATTTCTACACCTAAGATAATATATTTTTTTAAATTGCTATTTCGATATGAGAAATTACAATCTTGCAGGACTAATTTTTTAATTTTAACTTCTTCTTTATCCAGCACATTAACAGAAGTCAGACACTGCGCAATGGATTTTTCTGCAATTCCAGCATTACCTATTACTGCTCCGCCAATAGTTCCTGGAATGCCAACAGCAAATTCTAAGCCACTGAGTGCCTTTTTATAAGCTAAATTAACCAATCTTGGAAGTAAAACGCCTGCCCCTGCAACTATTCTACCATTATCAAAGAGCTGTATTTTTTTAAAATCACCAACTAATTTGATTACTACTCCTCGAATTCCTTTATCTTTAACTAAAAGATTAGAACCTCCACCTAAAATAAAATATGGTGTTTGAAATTGATTACATAACTTGACTATCTTCTTTAATTCTTCCTCATCAGCTATTTCTACGAAGATATCTGCCAGTCCACCTACCTTAAAGTAGGTATATTTACTCATTGGTTCGTTAAATTTAACATTATGGGTTATTTTTTGAATCTCTAAATCTAAACTCATATTTTAGGTCAGTATATTCAGTATATTCAGTATATTCAGTATGTTCAGTGCTCAGAAGTCAGTCACTGATCACTGAACATACTGCTCACTTTCTAAGATGCTATTTTTATAGATGCTTTCAACTCATTGCTTAGTTCTTCTGCTACTTTCCAAATATCGCCTGCCCCCAGCGTGATAACGGCATCTCGTGGAGCTACCATACTCATCAAAAATCCCAATATTTCTGGAAATGAGTTAATAAACATCACTTTAGGATGTCCTTCTTTAATCAGATTCTCAACTATTAAAGAGGCATCTACCCCGGCAATTGGTTTTTCACCTGCTGTGTAAATAGAGGTTACAATGACCATATCTGCATCATTAAATGCCTTACCAAATTCTTGTGCCAATGCCTTTGTTCGACTATACCGATGCGGTTGAAATACAGCAATGATGCGTTTTGGTTTCTTTAGTTTAAGTGTAGCTAAAGTAGCCTTTATCTCTGTTGGATGATGAGCATAATCATCCATTACTAAGATACCATTTACTTTTGCCTTAATTTCAAATCGCCGATGTACACCGCTATAGGTTGATAATGCATCTTTTATTACAGATAAGTCGATTCCCAACTCCATTCCTACCGCTACCGCCGCTAATGAATTATTCAAATAATGCAATCCTGGGATGTTAACCCTTATTTTATCTAATTTTTTATCATTTAGCACAAGATTATATTCTGAGTAGAGATTGTGAAGTAGGACATCTTCAGCTCGGACATCTGCCTCTTTGCTTAGTCCATAGGAAGTAAATCTTCTTTCTATTCTTTCTATTATATCACGGATATTTTTACAATCCATGCAAAAAATTACCTTGCCATAAAAAGGGACTTTATTCATAAATGTAAGGAATGCGTTTTTAATCTCATTTAAATCCTTATAAAAGTCCAGATGTTCAGGGTCAATATTAGTGACAACTGAAATGATAGGAGATAGTTTTAAAAAAGTGCCATCACTTTCATCTGTCTCCGCTACAAGATATTCAGAATTGCCCAATCTGGCATTACTACCAATGTCATTAAATCTGCCACCTACAACTACTGTTGGATCTAAGCCTGCTTTGGTTAAAACTAAAGAAATCATAGAAGTAGTAGTAGTTTTACCATGCGCCCCAGCAACTGCAATACCGTATTTAAGACGCATCAACTCTGCTAACATCTCAGCGCGAGGGATAACTGGTATCCGTTTATCTTTAGCATAAGCTACTTCTTCATTGTCCATACTAACCGCAGAGGAATAAACTACTACATCTACATCTTTTATATTATTGGCATCATGTCCGGAGTATATTTTACCACCCAGTTTCTCAAGTCTTTTAGTTACATCGCTCATGTGAATGTCTGAGCCGCTAACTTTATATCCTAAGTTTAACAGCACCTCAGCAATCCCACTCATCCCAGTACCACCAATGCCAACTAAATGAATATGTTGATCTTGTTTAAACATCTTCCCACCTTTTATGAAATTAATGAATAAATAACATTAATAACATTTTGTGTTGCATCTGTAACTTTAAAACTCTGATAATTCTTCGTCATAGTGTGCAGTTTGTCCCGATTTTGGACTAATTCAATGATAGTTTTTGTAAGTTTTTCAGTTGATAGTTCTGATTCTTTTATCATTACCGCCGCTCCTTTTTCCACCAGGAGTTTTGCATTATGTTCTTGATGATTATCAGTTGCATAAGGATATGGTATCAAAATTGCTGGCAAATTGCAAGCAATAATTTCAGCTAATGTTGTTGCTCCTGCCCGACAGACTACTAAATCTGAGGATTGATAAGCGATTGGTAAATCATAAAAAAACTTTTCAACTACTATTTTTAATCCTATTTTTGATGTAAATTCCTTTATCGGTTGATAATCTTTTTCTCCAGTAGCCCAGATTATCTGGATTTTATCTTCTGGCAAGAGATTTAATCCTGCCATCATCACCTCATTAATTCTATGTGCCCCTCTACTTCCACCAAAGATTAGTAATGTAAATTTATCTTCATCTAAACCAAATTTAGCCACTGCCTCCTGCCTACTTATCTGACCAAAGAGTGCCCTAATAGGATTACCCGTTACCTCTATTTTCTTCGTAGGTAGATACTGCCTGGACTGGGCAAAGTTAATGGCTACCTTATCTACAAATTTAGCCAACAAGCGAGTTGCTTTACCTGGAATAAGGTTTTGTTCATGAATCACGGTTTTAATCTTAAGCAAAACCGCTCCTAAAACTATTGGTACGGATGCATAGCCACCCATTCCCACAACAACATCTGGCTTAAATTCCTTAAGATATTTTATCCCTACAAAAAAGGCTACTATTAATTTAATGATAAATCTTAGCTGGTCTTTCCAAGACCACCCTTGAACATCGACAGCTTTAAATTTAAACCCTTCCTTTTGAATTACCTCTGATTCAATTCCAGTAGTTGTCCCTATAAATAGAATCTCATCTTTTTCTCTTAATTTATCCGCAATTGCCAATCCAGGATAGATATGTCCTAAAGTCCCACCACCAGTGATTATAATCCGCATTTTACTCTACCCTACCTACTCTCTACTCTCTACTCTCTACTCTCTACTCTCTACTCTCTACTCTCTACTCTCTACTCTCTACTGATAAAGCCTGCAAGAATATGCTTGATGCAATGAATACTTAGCGATATTTAAAATAATCCCTACCCCAATCATATTAACAAGTAAGGAAGAACCTCCAAAACTAATAAAAGGCAGTGGCATACCAGTAGTTGGAACTACACCTGTTACTACACCAATATTGAGAAGTGATTGCAGGATAATTAATGTGGTTATCCCAAATGATAGCAATGAGCCATAAGAATCTGCTGCGGAAAGACTAATTTTAAATCCTGCAAAGGCAAATAATAAGAATAGAATAATAATTAAGCCAGTAAGTAAAAAGCCACCTTCCTCACCTATAATAGCAAAGATAAAATCCGTAGATGATTGAGGTAAATAAAATAGTTTTAATTTACTTTCGCCTAACCCTACTCCATATAATCCACCAGAACCCAATGCAATCAATGATTGAATAATATGATAACCTTTATGTTCTGGATCTCCCCATGGATTTAAAAATACTGTTAATCTTTTAGCGCGATAAGGGGCATTTTGAATTAAAAGATAAATTGCAGGAATAGATACTAATACTAAATATATTAAATGTTGAATCTTACCTCCCCCCACAAATAAAATACTTACAGTCACCATACCTAAAAGTACCGCCATGCCTAAATGCGGTTGTTTTAAAAGAATTACACAGACAATAATCAAAAAAATCAATGAAGGGATAAATCCTTTAAAGAAACTACTTAATTCCTTTCTTCTACGGACTATAAAATCAGTTAAATAGATAACAAATACAATCCTTACTAATTCTGAAGGCTGAAAACTCAAAAAGCCTACTTTTAACCATCTTGTAGCACCACTTATTTCATAACCTAATCCAGGAATTATAGTCAGAGCAAGCAAAAATACCCCTACTCCAAATAAAAGCAAACTCTTCTTTTGTAATGAATGATAATTTAATTTCCATGCACCAAAAAGTCCTATTAACCCAATTGTAATCCAGCAAAGCTGCCTTTTTAGAAAGTAGTAGGAATCCCCAGTATATTCTTTAGCAAAAATAGCACTAGCACTGTAAATCATCAACGCACCAATGCCTATTAATGTAATAGTAATTAAGAATAATAATACATCCACACGAGATTTTGAGACCATAATATATTCCTTTGATAGTGCTCAGTAATCAGTGAACAGTGTCTACTGACTTAATTTCGCTACTTCTTCCTTAAAGACTCGTCCTCTCTCCTCAAAGTTCTTAAACATATCGTAACTTGCACAGGCAGGTGAAAGTAGAATTGTATCCTTTGGTTTAGCTAATTTATATGATAATTCAACTGCATCATGTAAATCCTGGACTTTAAATATATCATTAAAATCTACCTGTTTTGCAATTTCGTCCTTTGCTTCACCTAATAAAATCAATGCCTTTACTTTTGTAGATAACAAATGATTTAATCTACTATAATCACATCCCTTTCCTCTACCACCGGCAATCAAAATAATCGGTTTATCAAAACTTCTCAATGCAACGATAACCGAATCAACATTGGTAGCCTTAGAATCATTAATAAACCGTATTCCATTAATACAAGCGACTTCCTCTAATCTATGTTCAACCCCTTTAAATCCTCTTAATGTTTTTCTAACTGCCTCTAAATCAATATTAAGAATGATACTTACTCCGATTGCAGCTAATATATTCTCCAAATTATGAGGTCCTATCAATGCTATATCCTGGGTTTGGCAGATATTATTTTCATTGCCTTTAAATCTGCTAATAATCTGGTTTTGTTCTATCCAGATGCCATTTTTAAAATCTTTTTTAGTCATACTAAAATAAAGTGGTTTAGGCGCAAATTGTTTACTTACCTCCATTATTGTTGAATCATCCGCATTTAGCACCATAAAATCTTTGTGAGCTTGATTTTCAAATATCCTTGCCTTTGCCTTAAGATATTCGTCCAAATTCTTATGTCTATCAAGATGGTCTGGGGTAAAATTTAAAAAGACTGAAATATGAGGTCTAAATTTCTTTATTGTTTGGAGTTGAAAGCTGCTTATTTCTACTACTACAAGATAATCTTTGTCAATTTTATCTACTACTTCTGATAATGGATTTCCAATGTTACCTGCTACTACTACTTTTTGTTTAGCGGTTTTTAAAATTTCACCAATTAAGGTTGTTGTAGTAGTTTTACCATTCGTCCCGGTAATAGCAATAACCAAATTTTGTTGTAAATATTGATATGCTAATTCCATCTCTGAGATGATAGGGATATTCAAGCTATTTGCTTTCCTTAAAAATGGAATATCTACTGGAACTCCTGGACTTGTAACTATCAACTCACAATCTATTAAAGAGCTTTCGTTATGTCCTCCTGTTTCTATGTCTAAATCTTTTAATAAAGTAATTTCTTCCTGTAATTGGGCTGATGGTTTTGAGTCAGAGATTTTTACCTTTGCGCCCTTTTTAAGTAATAATTTAGCTGCCGATATGCCACTTTTAGCCAGACCGAGAACAATCACCTTTTTATCTTTTATATCTAACATCAACATCTACCTTAACTTCAATGTACTCAAACTTAAAAGAGTGAATATTCCTGCAATAATCCAGAATCTGACAATAATCTTTGGTTCACTCCAACCTTTCATCTCGAAGTGATGATGCAATGGAGCCATGTTGAAAATTCGGCGTTTAACTAATTTCATCGAGCCAACCTGTAAAATTACCGATAGTGCTTCAATAACAAATAATCCACCAATGATAAGCAATAACAATTCATTTTTAATCAACACAGCTGCAGTGCCTAAAATTCCACCGAGGGCTAATGAGCCTGTGTCACCCATAAATACCTCTGCTGGATATGCATTATACCATAGAAATCCCACTGCTGCACCGATTAAAGCACCAAGATAAATAGCTATCTCACCAGCACCGCTGATATGTATTATTTTCAGGTAATGAGCAAATTTAAAATGCCCGGCAAAATAAGATGCCCCAGCAAAACCAACTGCTGCAAATATTACCGCCCCAATTGCTAATCCATCTAAACCATCGGTTAGATTCACAGCATTGGAAGTACCTACAATTACCAATATGACAAATGGGATATAAAACCAGCTTATACTAACAGGCAGTCCTTTGTAAAAAGGGATAGAAAGACAGTTACCATATTGTGGATGTACAGGATTACAGTATAGGTAAATTGCCAATATAGATGCCAATATCACCTGACCACTAAATTTATATTTAGCTACTAAACCCTCTGGTCTTTGACGAATTAATTTTAGGTAATCATCTATAAATCCTATCAGCCCTAAACCTAATGTCATTCCTATGATTATCCAGGTAAATCGAATATCAAATCTTAACCAGAGTAATGAGGAAGTAAGTAATGCAATGAGGATAATTACTCCACCCATAGTAGGCGTATCAGCTTTATGAAGATGATTTTGTAGGTATTCCTTACGAATAACCTGCTGGATATGTTTTTGCTTTAATTTCTTTATAATAAAGGGAGCTAAAAATAAAGATATTATTAAGGCGGTTACAGCGGCATAGGCAGCTCTAAAGGTTATATATTTAAATACCCTAAATATGGAGAAAAAGCTCTCTGGCTCATATAACCATTCGTAAAATATGTGGTAAAACATCCCATTTTTGAGGATTGAAGAATAAAAAATGAAATCCCTTTAACTCATCTCCTATTCTTCATTCCTCATCCCCCTTTTTAAAGAGTAGAAAGTAGAGAGAATAAGAGATGGAAGTACTCTCTCTACTCTCTACTCTCTACTCTCTACTCTCTACTCTCTACTCTCTACTCTCTACTCTCTACTCTCTACTTTTTTTAAAGCTTCTACTACTTCTTCAAGCTTCATTCTTCGAGAACCTTTAACTAATACACTATCTCCTGCTTTTAACATACTTTTTAATTTAGAGACTATCTCCTCATTAGAATCACATTTATACACCTCTAATCCTACTTTGTGAGCTTCATCCGATGTTAAAGAAGCATTTTCTCCAATAGTAAATAAAACATCCACACCATTTGTTACAATCTCTTTTGCAATCGCTCGATGGAAAGATTCACTTAATTCCCCTAACTCCAACATATCGCCCATTACCAAAATCTTTCGTCCCTTGGTATGTATTTGATTTAAAGTTTGCACAGCTGCCTTCATCGAAGTAGGATTGGCATTATAGGCATCATTAATAATTTTTATCTTTCCATGCGACCTTAACTCCATCCTTCCATAAGGTGTTTTAAAATCCTTGTATGCATCTTTAATCTCATCAAAATTTAGTCCTAAAGCATAAGCTATTGCAGTTGCACCTAACACATTATAGACATTATGTAGTCCTAAAATAGGGATTGCTAATTTGTAGTGATTATTGGCTAAAATTAGCGTAAACTTAATCCCGTTTATATCCTGATGTATGTCTTGTGCATTAATATCTGCTGAGTTACGGATACCATAGGTAATCAACCGACCTTTAAATTTCATTCTATTTGAATAGTCATCATCCAGATTTAAAATAGCTATCCCTTTATCTTTAACTGCATCTAAAATCTGGGCTTTTTCATTTGCAATATTTTCCTTTGTCTTCAGATAGCCTATATGAGATTCTCCAATATTAGTAATAAGTGCAACAGTTGGCTTAGCAATTGTAGCAAGATATTTTATCTCCCCTACCTGGTTCATGCCTATTTCAACTACCGCTGACTGGGTAGTATTTTTTAGTTCTAAGAGAGTCAGTGGAAGTCCAATGGCATTATTAAAACTGCCTTTACATTTTAGGGTATTAAGTTTTTGAGATATAAGCTGCCACGCCATCTCTTTAGTAGTAGTTTTACCGTTACTGCCTGTAATAGCAACTATTGGTATCTCGAATTTTTGTCTATAGTAAGCCGCTATCTTTCCTAAAGCAATTAATGTATCTCTTACTTTAATAATGGTAATTGGTAACTGGTAACTGGTGACTGGTTGAATGTCTTTAGATATAACTAAAGCACCCGCCTCTTTTTTTATCACCTCTTCGACAAAATCATGTCCATCAAATCTATCACCTTTAAGTGCAATAAATAAATCTCCTTGAGTGATTTGTCTGCTATCAGTCGAAATTTTAGCAATCCACTTATCTTTATCTCCTTGGAGTAACTCACCTTCTATCGCTTGCAATATTTCATCTATTTTTATTGGTTCCATTATCTTTTACCACGAATTGGACGAATTTAACGAATTATACTCAACACCGTTGCAAATTGCGATTTTAGAAACGGTTCACTTTAGCGTGAAAGCTTGCGGTTAAAAAATGAATATGAAATTAGAAATTGGGAAAGAAGTGAAGACTTAATTTCTAATTTCCAATTTCTAATTTCCAAAAGAAATTACAGGGAAAACGAGGGAAATAAACCGTTCCTAAATAGCTCAGTTAATGGCAGTGTCCAGTATAATTAAGGTAACTATTCAGGTTGTCGGGTGTTTGGGTGTCTAAGTATGTCTTCTACTACCTCTCTATCATCAAAGTGTATTGTTTTATCTTTGAATATCTGATAAGTTTCATGTCCTTTACCCGCAATGAGTACCAGATCACCCTCCTTGGCATAATTTAATGCCTTGATAATCGCTTGTGTTCTATCAACTATCACTTCGTATGACTTACCTTTAACTCCTGCTTCAATTTCTTTAATAATTTTCTCTTGGTCTTCGGTTCTTGGATTATCCGTCGTAAGAATCGTCCAATCACTTAAAGTAGTAGAGACTTTGCCCATTTGAGGTCTTTTTTCTTTATCGCGGTCTCCTCCACATCCAAATACAGTAATAATCCTTTTTGGATTAAGTTTTTTACTTGATAACAAAACATTCTCTAATCCATCTGGTGTATGGGCATAATCAATTACTACTGTGAAGTTCTGCCCTCTATCAATTAGCTCAAATCTTCCTCTTACCTTCTGTAGATTCTCAACCCCTTCTTTAATGGTCTGTATATCTATTTGCTCAACTACTCCATAGGCTATTGCCGCTAAGGCGTTATATACATTATGTAAGCCAATTAATTTCAAGTTTATTTGGGTTGGGGGCTGACCAGACAAAAAAAAAGCAGTTCTATTCTTATTTGATTCAATATCAGAGGCATAAATTTGAGCCTTATCAGATAGTCCATAGGTAATTATTTTTGCTTGTGTATTAGAGATTACCTCCTGTGCATACTCATCATCTATATTGATAATAGCGATTGAAGATGAGGCAAGCTCTTTAAATAATTTTATTTTTGATGTCAGATAATCTTCCATAGTTAGATGAAAGTCTAAATGCTCCTGGCTAATATTAGTAAAGATAGCGGTATCAAAATTACAATTTGATGTTCGATGAAGAGCTAAAGCATGAGAAGAAACCTCCATGACTACATGTGTGGCAGCACTTTCTACTGCCTGGGCTAATATTCTTTGTAACTCTAATGCCTCTGGAGTAGTTTGTACTGATGGTGTTTCAGACTCTCCTATTTTATAGCTAATAGTAGAGATACGAGCAGGTTTGTAATTAGCAGCATTTAATATCGATTCGATAAGATATGCAGTAGTTGTTTTACCATTAGTACCTGTAATGCCTATTAATTTAAGTTTTGAGGAGGGAGAATTATAGAAAGTATCTGCTATTGTGGAAATTACCTGCTTACTATCAGGCACCTTGATGTAAGTTATAGAAGGTAAAATAGGTACATCTTTTGAAATCAGGATAGCTTTTGCACCACTTTGGATTGCCTCATTTATATAATTGTGTCCATCAACTCTAAACCCTTCAATACAAATAAATAAAGCACCTGGTACTACCTTTCTGGAGTGAGTTGCAACTTCAGTTATTTCTATGTCTGGATTTCCAATAAGCTGTTTTTCTCTTATATTAGAAACCAACTTTTGTAACTTCATCAAACCCCCCAATTTTTTAATATAAGATAAATTTTTTACTCTATTACAACAGCTTCTGCCTCTTTACCTTTAAAAAAATTTGTTAAAAATGGTATTTTAACTCTTTCGTTATCCTTGGTTAAATATTGAGGTTTTGGCAAGTAGATGATTTCAACCTCATCAGGTATAATTAATCCCATGCTGGTTGCCACTCTTTCAATCCTTTCCGCAGAGCGTAAACTTGATACCTCTACCACTAGCATTCTTTGCAAATTCTCCAATTGATGCATTTGCTTTTGAAGTTGAGAAATAGTATATCCCATTGATGTAACATAAATTTGGGTAGATATCAATATAAAAGCAACTGTAAGTAGCCCAATAATTACAAACAAGTAACCCATCACTACTTTCTTTACCCCATGCCTTTTAGGCTTGCCAAGTAAAACTAACAATTTATCACCCTTTTTCTGGACTAATTGCCAGTAGTCCATTGCAACTTCAGACATTTTTTCCCCTCCCTTTCTATATTATCGGCATAAAATTTCCACAAATTTAATGAATTTTACTAATTGACACTAATTTTATTCGTGTAATTCGTCTAAATTCGTGGTTATATCTTCTTCTCAACTACTCTTAATTTTGCACTTCTTGCTCTTGGATTAGATTTGACCTCTTGTAATGTAGGTCTAATAGGGTGTTTAGTAATAATTTCAGTCCACCCCTCTTTTACCCAGCTACGAAATTTATGTTTTATCAACCTATCCTCAAGTGAGTGATAGGAGATAACTAAAACTCTTCCTCCTTTTTTTAACAATGATATTGCCTCATCTAACGATTTATTCAATACCTCTAATTCCTGGTTAACAGCAATTCTTAATGCTTGAAATACCTTTGTTGCCGGATGAATTCTTTTATATCCAGAAATAATCGGCTCAATTACCTTAATTAACTCAAATGTAGTTGTAAATGGTCTTTCCCTAACGATTGCCTTTGCTATTTTATTAGCTCTATGTTCCTCTCCATATGTTAATATAATTTGTGCCAACTCTCTTTCAGAAAGAGAATTAATCAAATCTTTAGCTGTAACTTTATTCCTTGTGTCCATCCGCATATCTAACTTGGCATCATATCTAAAACTAAAACCACGCGTTTTTGATTCAAAATGAAACGAACTCAAGCCCAAATCATACAAAATACCGTCTACCAAATTAATAGAATTTTTAACTAAAATCTCTTTTATATTTTTAAAATTATCATGAACAAAGGTGATATTTTCTTTATATTTAATTAGTCGTGTTTTAGCAATATCTAAAATCTCCTCATCCTGCTCAATCCCTATAATTTTACCACCTTTTTGTAGAATAGCCTCACTATGTCCTCCTTCACCTAATGTGCAATCTACATAAGTTCCAGTTGGAATAATAGATAAGTATTCTATTACTTCATTTAGCATTACTGGGATATGAATGGTCATTAAGAATTGCCTTTTTCTTTATCTTCTTTTCTTTTTCCCCATATGGTCTCTACCGTTCTTCCGCCAAAATAAAAGCCAATTATGGTTATAACTATCCACCAAAAATTCTCAAGTAATGGCTTTAAAAGAGTTCCTTCTGCTATTTGGATAGAATTACCAACCATAAGTAATCCCATGAAAACAGATAGATAAGAAACAGTAATTGCCTTTCTAATTTCCCCACTGGTTAGATCCCACTCATTTGAGAGTAGATTCACCGCAACTAATACCACAAGAAATATTCCCAATCCCATAATGCCAATTCCCTCAAGAGAATCACTGCGTCTGGCAATAGTTATACAATAGACAAAACCACCAATCAGTACTATATACCCAATTACTATTTTCCATATATCTTTCTTTTTGCTTGCCATTTTTGCTCTCCTTCTTTCATCAATATTTCGGGCATAGAATGTAAAATGTAGAGTTTTTACCTCCCCTTCTCTATGCAAAATATACATTTTACACTCTACGCCCTCTCCCTCCCGGTTCCTATACCCATTATATTCCAAAACCTAAAATCTGACCGTTTTTTTCATGGGTTTGCGAAATAGAGTTATAATGTTGTGCCCATAACTCTTTATCCCATATCTCAATCCTTGCCAGAAATCCAACAATGACAACTTCTTTTGTTAACCCAGCTATTTGTTGAAGTTCTTGTGGTATTTTAAATCTACCTTGATTATCTACATTACATTCTTGAGCATCTGAGAAAAATTTAAGTGCAAAATTCCTTACCCTTTTTCTCACCTCAAGCATTTGTTGAATATTAGTAGAAGCATCTTCCACTCTTGTCCAAATGTCTTCAATTTTACTTGGTATATCCCCCATCTTCTCCATAATATTTTTGATACTCTCTTCGGTTTTAAGCCATTCATCCCAGGGATAAACCTGTAAACATTTATCCTCTCCACAGGTAATAACTACCTTATCTATCTTCCTTTGTTTAAAAATTTTCTTATAGGAAGATGGTAGAACTATCCTCCCTTTTTCATCAAGTGTATGAAAATATCGTCCTCTAAACATTTTATTCCCTTTTATTCCACTTTATACCACACTATACCATAATACATCTATATCCTTATTTTGTCAAGTATTTTTTTTAACTTTTTTTAAAATTTTTTATCCACAGGAAGATAATGTGTATCCAAAGTTAACTCCTACAATATATGGTAGTTACACAAAGAAAGAATTTTTCTTGACAATCATACATAAAGGTGATAATATAGGTGATAATATATTAGTTAGAATGAAAAAATAATCACACAAAGGCACAAAGGAGTTGAATAAAAAGAATAAAAAGAATAAATCTTTGTGTGCTTTGAGGTTCTGTGTGAGGATATAAAGGAGAAATTCTAACCATTCGCTGCACCTGACTGCGGGGGGCTGTGCCACAATTGAAGTTTTGTGGTTTATCAAAAGGTTATTTTGTTTACAAAGGTTAGTGGTAATTCTCCCCGCAGCAGGTGAGCTCAATCGTTATAGGATTTAAAAATGGGACATTCTTATTTAGAGATTACGCCTACTAATAAATTAAAAGGGACTATTAGGATACCTGGAGATAAGTCTATTTCACATCGGGCAGTGATGTTTGGTTCTTTAGCTGACGGAGAGATTCAAGTTGAAGGATTTTTAGAATCTGAAGATTGCTTAAATACTATTAAGGCATTTCAATCTCTTGGGATAAAAATAGAAAGGATTACTACCAGTTTAATTATTCATGGTCAAGGACTACACGGGTTACAAAAGCCAAAAGATATTATTGATGTAGGTAATTCAGGTACTACAATAAGATTATTATTAGGGATATTATCTGGTCAGAGATTTAATAGTAGTATTACCGGTGATGAATCAATCAGAAGGCGACCGATGAGGCGTGTAATTGAACCATTGACACAAATGGGAGCAAAGATTGATGCTCAAGAAGGGAATTTTGCGCCACTAAAGGTTTATGGCAATCCTAATCTTTTGCCCATTCGCTATCTTTTACCTGTTGCCTCTGCTCAGGTAAAGTCAGCTATTTTGTTAGCAGGGCTTTTTACACATGGTGTAACATCTGTCATAGAACCAATGCCCACGCGAGACCATACAGAACGAATGCTGAATTTCTTAGGTGCACAAATAATTAAAGATGACTTGAATATTTCTATTACTGGAGGAATTCCATTAAAAGGTAATATTAAGATTAAAATACCAGCAGATATTTCATCTTCTGCTTTTTTTATGGTAGCCGCATGCATAGTTGAAGATGCAGAGATTACGCTTTTAAATATTGGAGTTAATCCTACTCGAACAGGGATAATAGATATTTTAAAAAAGATGGGGGCTAAGATTAAATTTAAAAATCAACAGGTTATCTGTGGTGAACCTGTAGCAGATATTGTAGTTACATCGAGTAAATTAAATGGTGTTTCAATAGAAGGAGCAATAATTTCACGATTAATTGATGAAATACCTATTCTGACAGTGGCAGCCTGCTTAGCCAAAGGTAGAACGCAAATTCGGGATGCAAAAGAACTGCGAGTCAAAGAGACAGATAGAATAAAATCTATGGCTACTGAATTAAATAAAATGGGTGCTAAGGTGACTGAGTTAGAAGATGGATTAATCATTGATGGTGTAGGAAGTCTAAAAGGAGCAGAGGTAGACTCTTACGGTGACCATCGCACCGCTATGTCATTAGCTATTGCTGGATTAGTAGCACAAGGCAAAACTAAAATTAACAATGTAGATTGTATCGATACTTCCTTCCCGGAATTTGACAAGATATTAAAAAAGATAATAAAGTAATTTTGAAAGCACTATTTATACTTATCAAATCCATTCTCGCAATAAGTAATTTTTCTTTCTATAGCCAATTTTAAAAGGCTATCATTTTTAGTTAAATTGGTTCGATCATGCTCTGGGTGGTAAAGATGATATTGTGTGGCAGAAAATTTTATATTCTTTCTATACAGCCCACTATTAAAAAGCCTTACTGCAAATTCACTATCTTCTCTACCCCAACCTTGAAATGCTTCATTAAACCCATTTACTTTTATAAAATCTTCTTTAAATAAGGAAAAACTACAGGTTCTTATACCTGTTAGATTAGTATTTTTAATGCTAAGGGTTTTACTTAACCATGGAATTTTTAACATATTTTTTCTATTAGAAACTCCCCATGTAAAGATAGAGAAATTAATCTTTTTATGATGTAATGCTTGTTTAGACAAAGTCTTTCCTAACAATACCCTGCTGCCTTGTAGAAAACAGTTCTTTTCAACAAACTGTAAGTGGTGACTGATAAAATCCTTATCTAAAATAACATCTCCATCAATAAATATTAAATATGAAAACTGACTTTGTGCTACTGCCTTATTTCGAATAGCCGCAGCCCTGAATCCTTTATCTTCCTGCCATACATGGATAAGTGGCACCGAGAATTTGGGAGTATATGTATCAATCAACCTTTTGGTATCTTCTTTTGACCCATCATCTGCGATAATAATTTCATTCGGAGTTAATGTCTGACGAAGGATACTCATCAGACATAACTCTAAAGCTTCTGCCCAATTATAAGTGGTAATGAATAAACTAACCCCTTCTTTTTTCATAATTTAACACCAGTCCACTCAGGTATGTAAAAAAGAGCATACCATGACGCATCAGAGGTGAATTAAAAAACATGAATATCAACATAGTGATGATTAATAATTGGATTATTTCACCATTTGGTGATAAAAAAGAATATCTAAACATCTGGTAGAAAAGATTAAGAAAAATAATAAATCCAATTACTCCGAACAGAGTTAAAATAAACAAATAATTATTATGTGGGTTATCCGATGGTTTATCCCCTGGTTGCTTAATTTTTTCATGCTCTACATTAAAGTCTCCAGTGCCAACACCAATGATAGGATTTGCTTTAATTATTTTAAATGTATTTTGCCAGAATATGAGTCTGATGCCTACTCCAGTTCTGTCCTCTTTAATTTTGAACTGAGTTATATCCTCTATTGCAAAATTGATGCGCATTCTAAATGTAGGTGAGATTTTATAGATACAAGTTGATAAAACACAAAGAATTATAATTCCATATAATATACCCTTACTTCCATACCTTTTAATTGCAAAGAATATCATTAATACAAAAAAGGCAAGTTGACCAACTCTTCCGTATTGAATAAAAAGATTGATACTCATTAAAATAATAATTAATAATATAGTAATTTTTAAATATGTTGAGTGATTTTTAAAGAAACTATTTAAAAGATAAAAAATGGCAAAAGCTAAATGGATACTATAATGTCCATAATGTATGATAGTTGGGCAAGAAGGTGTTATATTATTAAATTTTAGTATCTTAAAATAGATTAAATATGAAATAAATACTGAACAGATAACACCTGCTATGAAAGAATTAATAGCCCTTTTTCTAACTTTTTCATTATTTATGATAGTATAAATTAATGGTGTTAGAAGAAGATACCGTCCTTTTTTTAAAATATATAGTCCGTTTTCTAAATCCGTTGTATAAAGTAGTCCCAATGCATAAATGGAAAACAATAAAATAAAAGATAATACCGCTCTGTTTTCAATAATTTTATTAAGCTTGTATTTGAAATTACCATCAATAAGCCATAATAAAAAAATAAGCGAGGAGATAATACTGCCTATTGAAGTAGAGAGAGGTATAAAAAAACCGAGTAGAATAATTAGATAGATATTAATAAAATGGAGTTTTCCCCTCATCCTTTTTCCTTATCTCCTTGTTTTTGCCATAATTCCCATAATTTTGCATATTTCACAAACCTGTAAAATGAAGAAAACCAGGCATACAAAAATCCTGGTAGACCATCAAGAAAACCTAATTTTAAAAAATAGCGAATACAGAAATCTATTGGAGGGAAAAAGAACTGGTAAAGATATGCTTTCTTACCTTCATTAAATTTCTCAATAGCTGATAAAGTAGTGTATTGATTGAACTTTCTAAAATAATCCTCAATGTTTTTATAGCTAAAATGTAAGATATGATTTTTTAAGCTTCTAATTTCCCCTTCTACTTTTGCTTTTTCATGAACGATGTGCTTTGAGTAAGTTACTTTTTCATTTCTAAAAAACCTAAGATGTTTTTCAATCCCATATTTACCAAATCGTAAGGGTTTACCTGCCCAGTAAAATTTAAATGGGATATAGTAACCATTAGCATCTAATTGATTATTATTTATCTTTGAAAGTATCTCTTCTTTTAATTCTTTAGTTACCCGTTCATCTGCATCGATATTAAGTACCCAATCTTTGGTTGCCAGTTCTAATGCTATCTGTCTTTGTGGTCCATACCCTAACCATTGATGTTGAATTATTTTATCAGTATAGTTTTTGCATAGCTGTATTGTTTTATCTGTGCTAAAGGAATCAACTACAATAATCTCATCTGCCCATTTGACACTTTCTAAGCACTCTTTAATATTTTCTTCTTCATTATAAGTGATTATAATTACTGATACACTCAATTATCTTTTTATCTCCTTAAAATTTTT
>JBFMDD010000325.1:2110-4062 GCA_040754115.1 bacterium | reverse complement strand
GAAGCGGTGACACCTTTAAAATTTATTGGCAATGTAATGACTTCAATTGGTTTATAAAGGAAGAATTGAAGAATATAAGATGATTATAGAAAATTTTGAGAACTCTCCATATGAGTTTATATGGTTAAACTCAAAAGGAGAAATAGAATATGATAGTATCTTTAAAAGAACCTTTAAAGGAGATTTAAAATTATTGCTAGATTGTATCGCAGATAGTATTTATGAGGATTATAATCCAGAAGAAAACAGATATGAAGAACAAATCGATTACGAGCAAGCTATTAGAGATTACAGAAAGGTAGTAAATAAAAAAATTGTAAGATATATAAGGTTTTCTGATATAAAGCCTACCGGATATTGTTTTTGGTGTAAGAAAAAGCTATCCAGAAAGAACAAGAAATATTGCAGTGAGGAATGCCTACAAAAGTTTTATGATGCATTTTATTACCCTGATTTTAAATCTTCTGTTTTTAAAAGAGATTGTTACACCTGCCAATTATGTGGATGTCAAGACAAGTCAGGACAAATTTTAGAACTTCATCACATTAAGCCTTTAAGGACTGGAGGTGAGCTGTTTAATAAAGAAAACTGCAGAACTCTTTGTGTTAACTGCCATAAAGAAACTAGAAGAAGAAAAAGAAAAATAGGAAATAAAAGACAAATAATATTGTTCTAATATGGAGAATATTTGAGTTTAAATTGAAATGAAGTGTTATTTAAGTTGGAAATACAATTCAAAAGGAAGACCCCTTAAGAAAGTATTACCTGTAAGAGCTGATGTATATGTTGAAGATAAAAATAAAAAAGCTTATGCTTTGGAAATAGAATTTCCTATGGAACTACACCTTATCGGAATAGATATTTTCTCTGATATAATAATTATTAGAGGAATACAACAAAAGTCAGAAAAATTTGCAGGATATTATCAGGAATGGTATTTAATGAAAATCAATAAAGAATAAAAAGATTTTAAAAATTTATCCCTATAAACCCTCCGATAGATAAATCTTTAAAATTCTTATCTGCCTTTCCAACAATCCCAACATCAACAAACCATATCTTTTTCCCTATACTTGCTGTTATAGTTTTATCTAAAAAATATGATACTTGCACACAATACTTCTTCTCTCTTTCTGTCTCATCTACTCTAGGTAGAGTAGGTTCATTTTTACCCTCTACTCCAGTCTCTGTTATAGTAGGGTCTATTTCAATATCTCTCTCCTCTACTCTTTGTGTTTCTGTCCCCGCTATATATACTATCTTTTCCTTTATTCTCTCCCTACCTTTCACAATCCTAATCTTTTCTCTATACTCTATTTTTGGATTCTCATAAGCTAACTTAAGCTGACCTGTAAGCTCTATCTTCTGCTTTGTTAACTCTCTTATCTGTTCTGTCTTCTCTACATGACTTCTCCAGAAAACAAATAGACTAATAAGCAAAAGCACACAGATACCCCACCCACCAACTCTTGAAAACAAAAAACTAATCATCCCTATCAAATATCATCTTCTTCCCTTTTCCTATTTTTCTTTAACCCTTCAACCGCAGATTCAATAATATTCACCCCTACATAGATTCCTGTTACTACTACCCATTCGCTTCCTGCTATTTTTCCTGCCCAAAGAAAAATTGATGCAACAACCCAAGCAAGAAACTTTCTACTGAAAAACCCTAAAAAAAACTTACCAATTTTAAACCCTGTTTCTTCTTTAATAGCCCTTTTTACTCCTGCCATTCTCCTTCTAACAACTCTATATCTTCTAAATTTGTTGTTGTATATTCTCCAATTTCTTTTCCTACGCTGTTAACAACATTCACTACATACCGTACCCCTCCATAGGGAGCTACATCAAAGTTTATATTTTTCAATATGCCTTTACATTTGTAATATTTTGATGTTACATCTTTTATTTCTATTACATCCCCTATTTTTGGAAGTCTTTCTATCATA
>JBFMDD010000325.1:0-2010 GCA_040754115.1 bacterium | reverse complement strand
CCGTACCCCTCCATAGGGAGCTACATCAAAGTTTATATTTTTCAATATGCCTTTACATTTGTAATATTTTGATGTTACATCTTTTATTTCTATTACATCCCCTATTTTTGGAAGTCTTTCTATCATAATTGAATATATTGCTTGCCATCATAGGTCATCACCATCTGACATCTTTCTGGTGGCCTATTGCCACATAGAGAAATATGTATCCAGGAGGGATGACCTACGGACCAGCCCTCCAAGATTAACTGTCCCCATTTTAGGTTGCTATTTATCTGAATCCATTGGAATATGCTAGCAAGGTCTATTCCAATAATATGAAAATCACAAGCTTCAAATAGACAATGCTGACTTCTTGGGCTCCCACCGATTGCCTTATTTAACTTTGTGCATCTAAACCCAGAATGGACGATTAGGGGTTGGTTAAAATAATCCCTGATTGGCTGAAGGAGGTTTCTCGCTAAACTATGAGCATTGTTCATAAAATTTAGCCCCTCCTGCCGATTGAGTTCTAAATATCTCCGATGCTCGGTTATGGTAAGTTCAAAAAAGTTAAAATTATTAGATAGTCTTATATTCTCCATCATTGCAACATTTTAAAAATAAGAGGGACAATCCCTTTAATTCCCTCAATTCCAATTAAGCCTAAAATTAAAATAACAAATAAATAATAAATATGTTTTCCTTTAAGGTTACTATTTAGTTCTTTATAAATTTTATCTATCCTTTCGTGAAGTTCATCTATTCTTTCGTGAATATGACGGATACTATCAGTTCTTAGAAATCTTATATCCATCTTAACTTCATTTATTTCATTTTTTAACCATTCAATAAAAATTTTGTTATCTTCCATCTGTTTTTTTGCCTATACAATATCTATCCCCAACTTCCGATCGTGCCTCTCAGGGCAAATTTGGGGCTATTTTTTTCTTCTTCTTGGCTTCCAGCCGTGTTCACTTCCTAATCTTGCCCTAATAGAAGCTTTTGCTTTTTCTTTTGTCTTAGAATATCCTACAATCTCATTTCTATCTTTGTTGATAATAGGATACCCCTTTTTTATTTTCTTCCCTATCCGATAAGGCATTTTATCACCTCTTCTTATGATAAATCTAAATATCTTAATCCAAAATTTGAATATCTCAATCCAAAAATTTAATATTAACTTAAATATCATATAGTGCTATTTCTTCTAATACCTTACCATTCTTGAACCACATCGGGGACATTTTCTGCTATAACAAGGAACTCCTCTAAAATGAGAAACTTTCGTCCCGCAAAACGGACAGATGCAAGTGCCATCTGGTCCAGCACCAGCTTTTGTTCCACCCATTCTGCCTCTGCCACCACTTGACATTTTATTTACCTCTTATAAAGTTAATCTAAAAATTGTTCTAGTAACCCAGCCAATCTTGAACATAAATCAGAATGTTGCTTATGGTTATAATGAAATTCACAAGAATTATTATCAACATACCATCTTGTTCCTTGCTCAATTTGAATTATTTCTTTTAATTCGTGAATTATAGAGTTTAATACTCTTGTTGGCATTGCTTCTAACCATTCAGTTCCTATAATAATTTTTGGAGAAAGAAATTTCCTATTCCCATCTTCCGTGTCCCAATAAAAAAATTCAGCATCACTTCTTTTAGGGTCTTGAATTATTTCAAACTTTGTATCACCTATAACAACATATTTAGGAAATTTAAGTTTCATTTTAAATCTTTATAAATAGGATAAATAAAAATTTACCTTTTCTTTCTTCTTCCCATATAAGGATGCTTTGAAGAAAGAACGCCTTTTTCTTTTGCTTGTCCTTTTAGCCACCCCGCAAGCTTTTTAACATCTGTAATTCCATTTTGATACTTCTCTAAAGCCTTTTTAGTTGCCCTAAATCCTTTTTTACCTGTAGCCTCTATTGCTTTTGGCAATAAAACCTTCTTTGCAAACCTTGCCCTTCTCTCCCTTTCTGCCTTTGATAAAGTTGGCTTTCTTCTTATTGTTTTACCCATC
>JBFMDD010000324.1:0-3486 GCA_040754115.1 bacterium | reverse complement strand
GTTAAAATGCCTCCGGTAAAACCTCCAATACCACTAATTCCAGAACCTCCAAAACCAGTAGTTGAAAAACCTAAAGTTGAACTGGAAGAAAAACCTAAAGTTGAAATTAAAAAAACACCAGAAGAAGAGGTGTTAACTGAATTAGAAAGAGCAGAAATTGAAAAGAGTATAGAGGATTTAGAACAAGAGAGAGAAAGAGCTGTTGAGATGAGGGAAAAATTAGAGGCAGAGAAAGATGCTATTGAAGAAAAGCTACTCGCATTAGAAAAAGAAAAATCCGCAACTGAAGAAGAACGACAGAGAATAGATGAGGAGAAGAAACAAATACTTGCCAAGCTAAAAATTTCAGAAGAGAAAATTTCAAAGCTGGAAGAGAAGACATTAGACCTTGAACAAAAAACACTTGGATTACAAGAAAAATCATTAATATTAGATGCAGAAAGACAACGATTAGCCCAGGAGAAAAAGTTACTTGAGGAAGCCAAAAAAAAGGCTGAGGAAAGGGGAGCTTTAATTGCTGCTGAAAAAAGAAGATTAGAAGAAGAACGCAAAGAGATTAAAGAAGAAAGAGAATTGTTTTTAGAGCGCGCAATGCGTGTAGAGGAAAGAATAGCTAATATATTAGATGCTCAAAAATCTGACGCTGATTACTCCATTGAAGAAGCTAAAAAGGCTATTGCCAAAGCTAAAACCTATCAGGCAGAAAAATATTCACCCGACTTATTGAGAGAAGCAGAAAATTTATTAGAAGTAGCACAAGTAGCCCGTCAGGCAGCGGGATACACAAAATGTTTAATTGCTGCTGTAAAGGCGACAGAAAAAGCAAAAGCCGCTGAATCACAAGCACAACAAAAAACTAAATTCTATAAATCAAGCCTTTTAGGAGAAACATTTAGAGCACTTTCTCTATGGGGTCATTAGTATCGGTTGCATTAAAATATATATTTTATCATTAGCCACGGAGATTATAGTCCGTGGCTAATCCTTTTATACCATGTCGAATAGATGAAGAAAATACTTACCTCAACACCACAGACGAAAAAAACCTTATTCATTCTACTAACAATATCTTTATTTTTTATAACTACTGTAATTTTTGCCTCTGTTACTAATGTCAAACCAATTCATAATAAAGATTACTTTCAAAAGGTACACTCTCTTTTGCTTCAAGCTAAAAAGTCTATTTATATGATTATGTTTGAAATTCGTTATTACCATAAGTATCCCAATAGTCCTGCAAATAGACTTGTAAGGGATTTGATGCAGGCTGCTAAGCGGGGGGTAGATGTAGAGGTAATATTAGAGCAGGCTAAAGAATTTAATGAAAAGAATTCAAAGGCTAATAAAGAAGTGGGTGTAATGCTCACATCAGCAGGGATAAAGGTCTATCTGGATTCCCCTTATCAAACAACTCATAATAAGTTAATCCTGGTAGATGGCATTTACACGGTAGTAGGAAGTACAAACTGGACTTACCATGGACTAAAGAAAAATAATGAATCTTCAGTACTTATTGAATCAAAAGAGATAACTAATACATTTACCAAATATTTTATAAGGATTAAAAGAACATGTAAACCACTATTCATTCCCAATAAAAAATGAGGAATAATTATGTCAAAGAAGAAAAAACCTAAACGGAAAGGCCATTCTACTAAGAAATATCAACCTACCCATTCTCTTTTATTCTCAATCTCAAGGAGGGATAAAATTATCCTTATTTCTATCCTTGCCATTGCATTTTTTTTAAGACTTATCTACTTATTTCAGGTAAAGAGTAATGACCCAAACTTCTTACATTTTTCTGGTACAGATGCTGGTTCTTATGATGGTTTAGCAATGCAGGTATTAAATGGTGATTTGCCTAAATCTCCTTACTCGTTTAACCCATTATATTTTTATTTCTTGGCACTATTATACTCAATTGTAGGGCATTCACCTTTTAAAGCAGTAATATTCCAGATATTTATTGGTTGTGGAAGCTATTTACTTGTATATTTGCTTGCTAAACGCATCTTTAATCAAACTGTTGGATTAATTGCTGCTGGGCTATGTTCATTTTATGGTATCTTTATGGTTTATGAGACTTCTATTTTAACAGTAGTCTTAGACACATTTATGCTTCTTTTGAGTATATTAGTATTTCTAAAGAGTGTAGAGAAGGATTCTATAAAATTGTACTTTATCACAGGGGTAGTAATAGGTCTTTCTGCCTTATCAAGAGCTACTACACTTTTCCTATTACCATTTTTACTCTTATGGGTATTGATTGCGTTGGGTTTAAAAAAAAGATTTATTATCGCAGGTTTTTTTATTATATTAGGTACCACACTTACTATTTCTCCAGTAACTATTCGTAATTATATTTATAGTGGCAAATTTATTCCTTTAACCACTACCGGAACTATTACATTCTGGGTAGGGAATAACGAAGATGCAGAGGGGATATATTACATTCCGCCATATGCGGATAATTTAAAGGGTGAAGAAGGTGATAGCTTTTGGACTCGAGATGCTATAAGATTTATAAAAGAAAAACCCCATAAATACCTCTGGCTTTTATACAAGAAATTTGCATTATTCTGGAGTGGCTATGAAATTCCTGATAATGATATTGTCTATTCTCGCTTTGAGAAATTTTCTCCTTTGTTAAGATTAATGTTACAATTTGGATTTATAGCCTCTTTAGGGATAATGGGTGTTTTATTAAGTCTAATGAAGTTAAATAAAAAGGTCTTTCTTTTATTCTTAGTCATATTTGGATACATGGGTGCTATTTTATTATTTTTTGTCATGGCAAGATTTCGAGTTCCGGTAGTGCCTTATTTGACTATTTTTGCTGGTTACACCATTTACTTTTGGTATCAGAATATTCGGGGCAAAAAATATAAACCACTAATTATATCTTTTGTCATCTTCTGTTTTATTTGTGCATTTGTTAATTTTAACACCTTTTTAGGCTGGACTTACCCCATTATTCACCCAGATGGATTTTGTATTGAGAAGCGATATGGATACTTGATTCGTGACAATAGTGGTGATTGGCATGGAGAGGATACAGGAGTGCTTGATTCTCCTAATAAAATTCTCAAAAAAGAACTTATTTTTAATCAAGATTTATCTAAGGTTAAAAAAGCAGGATTAGGACTTTATTACTCTGCAAATGATAAAGGATATTTGCTAATAAATATCAATGGCAATGACTTACCCCAAATTAGTTGTGCTTATATTACTTATGGTAAATTTACAAGAACTGCGAGTATTGACATAAAACCTTCTCTTCTAAAAAGTGGGACAAATACGATTACTTTTAAAGTAACTGAATTGGCAAATGTGCAAATATTGATTGATAGTTATTATAATTTGGGCAGAAGTTATTTTTCAAACGATGGAATTAAGTTTGAGAAGATAAAAGGTGAGTATCTTGTTCACTTAGAACTAAAAGAAAGGCTTATTGAGGAGATGTAACTTTTCGGGATGGTTCAT
>JBFMDD010000323.1:0-5102 GCA_040754115.1 bacterium | reverse complement strand
TGGAAATTAGAAATTAGGTCTTCACTTCTTTCCCCAATTTCTAATTTCATATCCATTTTTTAACCGCAAGCTTTCACGCTAAAGTGAACCGTCTCTAAAATCGCAATTTGTAACGGTGTTGAGTATAATTTTGATTTCCAGTGTAACTCCTCAGTTATCAGTAAGATGTGAATAGTAACAGTTGAGGCTATGTATCAAATGTGGTAACCGTTCAGGGTTCCCGGTTCAAGGTTCAGGGTTGGGGGTGTGCTCCTGAGTTGATTTGATTAGCTGTTTGTCAGGATTTGATATTTTTAAAGCATTTAATCTTTATCGCTTAGTAACCTTGAACCCTGAACCTGGAACCTTGAACCTGATAAACTGCAAAATTCTTAGCTACCTGAACGGTTACCAAATATGTAAGACTGATATACGGAAGAAAGGGAGAAAGTGGGAGAGTGAGAAGTATGTACTCACTTTCCCACCCTCTCACTTTCTCAATTCCATATACTCACACAAGAAAAAATCATGTATTATAAAGAAATTTTCCCAAATGGAGTAAGAGTAGTTATTGAAGAAATACCATCAGTACAATCTGTAAGTATAGGTGTTTGGGTAAGTGTTGGGTCAAAAGATGAGGACGCCCAAGGAAACGGTATTTCTCATTTCCTTGAACATATGATTTTCAAAGGGACAAAATCTAAAACTGCTCTCCAAATTGCTCAAATAATGGATTCAATAGGTGGACATGTAGATGCCTCTACAGGCCGCGAACATACATGTTATTATGCTAAGGTATTAAACAAACATTTATCCCTCACTATAGAACTCCTTGCAGATATATTTTTTAACTCTATATTTAATCCAATTGAAATAGAAAAAGAAAAGCAAGTAATTATAGAAGAGATAAAAATGTATGAGGATACACCAGATGAATTAATTCATGATCTATTTATCCAAACCCTCTGGGATTCTCATCCATTAGGACAGCCAATTTTGGGTAAGGTAGGTGTTATTAAAAATATAACTCATGATAAACTAATCAATTTCTGGACTTCTCGATATACCCCTTATGAAATAGTTATTGCGGTAGCAGGACATGTACAAAAGGATAAAGTTATAAACCAATTATTTAAATTCTTTGGTAGTCAGACAGGCATAAATTGGCGAACTACAAATGATATTCCAAAACTTAAATCTTGCTCTAATTTTCAATTCCGCAAATTAGAGCAGGTACATCTATGTTTGGGAACTCGTGGACTATCATGTACACATGAAGATAGATTTGTACTAAGGATTTTGAGTCTTATATTAGGTGGAGGGATGAGTTCAAGATTATTCCAAAAGATTCGGGAGGAAAATGCATTAGCCTATAATGTTCATGCATACCCACTATCTTATAAAAATGCAGGAGCTTTAATAGTTTATGTTGGGGTAAGTCCTAAAAATTATAAAGAAACAACTCAGATAATCCTAAATGAATTCAATAATCTAAAGAATGAATTAGTAGATGAAGAAGAGCTTCTTAACGCAAAGGAAAAACTGCAAACCGCTCTTTGTTTAAATGCAGAAGATACTTCTTATCGCATGAGTCGACTGGCAGAACAAGAGATTTATTTTAATAAGTTTTTTAGTATTGAGGAGACATTAAAATTAATTAATAAAGTCAGCGTAACAGATTTAAAAAGGATAGCTCAAGAATTATTCAAAAATGAATATTTATGCCTTGCAGGTATTGGACCATTGAATAAAAGAGAGGGGAAAATAGTTTTAGAATGTTAGGAGGTTAGATGAAAGAGCAAAATACACCTGAATTTAAAATTATTAATGAAGTAGTAGGAATAATAATATTAGGATTGGCTCTTTTAGTATTAGTTTGTTTGATTGTCCCTACCTATGCTGGAGGAGTAGGCAGTTGGATATCTACTTCTTTACGGAATGCACTGGGATTAGGAGCGTATTTTTTACCTCTTATCTTAGCCTTCTTTGGGATTAGAAGATTTAGAGGAGAGTTAAAAAATTCATTTATTAGAGGTTGTGGGGGATTATTACTCTTAATTTGTATTTCTACCTTTGCATCTTTATTTAACGAAATCTGGGTAAATATTGAGGGAGGAAGCACAGGCATTGTAATTAGTAATTGGTTAAAGGATTTGTTTGGACCTGGAGCCTGGGTTATCAATCTTACATTTTTTGCATTAGGATTCATCCTGTTTACTGAATCTTCACTTATTCCAATATTTATTTCTTTTAAAAATATAATTCTTTCTCCAATAAAAATATACAGTTTTATAGTAGAAAAAATAGCCTCTAAAGAGGAAGAAGAAGAATCAGAAATTCCTAAAAGAAAAAGAGTTAGAAAAGAAGAACTACCTGCTACCCCACGAATTATTTTGCCAAAAGCTACTGTTAATTCCAATACTTTGGAAGAAATTAGCGAAGAAGAAACTATCACTACTCCTCCATATCAACTTCCTCCAATATCTCTGCTTAATGATTCTCTTCCACCATCAGAAAAAGACCTAAGGGAAGATTTATTACTTATCTCAAAACTTCTTGAAGAAACATTAGAAGATTTTGGAATTGAAGCTAAGGTAGTACAGGTTAATCGAGGGCCTGTGGTAACCAGTTTTGAGGTACAGCCAGCGGCTGGTGTAAAGGTAAGTAAAGTAACAAGTCTTTCTGATGATATAGCACTTGCCTTAGCAGCACCTACTATCCGAATAGAAGCACCTATACCAGGCAAACAAGTAATTGGCATTGAAGTACCAAATCGTAAAGCTACGCCTGTATGTATAAAAGAGGCTTTATCAACTGACACTTTTGTTAAATCCTCCTCTCCTCTTACTATTGCTTTAGGAAAGGATATATTTGGTAACCCTATCATAGCAGACCTGATAGAAATGCCTCATTTATTAATAGCTGGAGCTACGGGGTCCGGAAAGAGTGTCTGTATCAATACAGTCATCACCAGTATTTTATATAAAGCATCTCCTTATGAAGTAAAACTTGTGATGATAGACCCTAAACGGGTTGAATTAACTATTTATAATGGACTACCTCATCTGCCATTTCCTGTTGTGGTTAATACCAAAGAGGCTATAAGAGTTTTAAACTGGTTAGAACGAGAAATGGAATCAAGATATGAAAAATTGGCTTCCATAGGAGCAAGGGATGTTGAAAGCTATAACAAAAAGATAGCATCAAGCAATGAAAAAGGTCTATATTACATAGTAACTATCATAGATGAATTGGCGGATTTAATGACAGGGCCTTCTCAAAAGAATTGTGAAGGTGCTATTACTAAACTTTCGCAAATGGCAAGAGCTGTTGGTATTCATTTAGTTTTAGCTACACAAAGACCATCAGTGGATATTATTACTGGTGTAATTAAAGCAAATTTCCCTTCTCGAATAGCATTCCAGGTATTTTCAAGGGTAGATTCAAGAACTATATTAGATGTCATGGGAGCAGAAAAACTTTTAGGTAAAGGAGATATGCTTTTCTTACCTGCAGGAGCACCTAAACCTACTCGTATTCAAGGCTCTTATGTTACAACTACTGAAGTAGAAAAGGTGGTAGAATTTATTAAAAATCAAAAAATTCATATGGCTCAGGAACAAATTGATTTAAAAAAAGAGATTGAAGCCGAGCTTGAAGATGAAGAAGACAATGGTGATGATGAGTTATATAATGAGGCACTCCAAATAATTGCCAGAGTAGGTCATGCATCTACTTCTATGTTGCAGCGGAAACTGAAAATCGGTTATAATCGAGCTGCAAGATTGATAGAAATGATGGAACAAGATGGACATGTAGGACCAGCGGATGGCAGTAAACCGCGCCAGGTGTATATCTCACCTGAGGATCTAAAATAAAATGGTAATTGGTAACCATTTAACCAATTACCAATTATGAGGACAGTATGAGTAAAGTTGGGGAGATTCTAAGAAAAAAACGTGAATTAGAAGCAAAATCTTTAGAAGATATTGCTACACAAACTATGATAGCTAAGAAATATATAGCATCGTTAGAAGAAGGCAGGTATGACATCTTCCCAGGAGAGGTCTATGCCAGAGGATTCTTACGCAATTATGCTAATTTTCTTGGATTTGATGAAGGTGAAATAGCTGATTTGGTTTCACAATATGAATTAGAATGGCAAGAAATGCATCTTAAGTTACACATATCAACACCTGAAAAAATACCACCTGTCTCAAAAACTAATTGGTCATTTTATATAATTTCTATATTAATCATGGGTATATTTGGATTTCTAATTTTTTACTTTATAAAACAAAAAGTATCTCAACACGAATTAATAAATTATTCTGACCCAACTAAGATGTTAAAAGAAGAAGATATTTCAAGAGCAGAGGATATAATTGTAGAAGCGATTAAAAGTGCTAAAGAAGATAAAACTGTAGATATTAAACCTAAAGATGTTGAGTTAGAGGCATTTGCATCTGAGAGTGTCTGGCTACAAGCAATTATCGATGGCAAAAGTAAAAGAGAAATTCTTTTAGCACCAGACCAGAAGATAAAATGGCATGCTAAAAAAAATATATTTTTAACCATTGGAAATGCGGGAGGGATAGTTTTTAAATTAAACGATAGATACATTGGCGCATTAGGAAGAAAAGGTGAGGTAAAAAAAATATTAGTTACTTCTGAGGGTGTAGATACTCATGAAGCAATACAAAAAGAAGAACCAGCCAAATTACCTACTCTATCAGAGGGGAAAGGAAGCACTTCATCTACCTTATCTGGGATTTCTTCACAAACAATATTAACACCCACTATTGAAAACCAACCAACTACTCCTACAACTACAACATCCCAATAATTAGTTGATGGTAATCTGTATGTAAAAAATTTGGTTAATATACTCATTAAACCGCTGGATCGAAACCAACCCAATGAGCGGGGTTGTATTGGATACGATGATCATAAAGCGACTTTAACCTCTAATTCTTTCGAGCTGTATGGTTAGAATAATAAACCTGAAATCGGCAAGTAGCGGAGTAAAAAGGGGAGAGGGAGGTGAAAAAGAAGGCTATTTTGATAAATTTGGGAGAGAATTAAGGATAAGATGAAGGGAATTAGATAACGGATAGAAAAGA
>JBFMDD010000322.1:0-4199 GCA_040754115.1 bacterium | reverse complement strand
GACCAAAGAACAATAAATTTCCATAAATTTCTATTAATTTCAACTTATTTCCTTAATTATAAGCTGATATTGAGCATTTTTGCCTCAATATCGAAAACTGTGAAAAAATTTACTTAACACAGTACTAGAACAACTATAAAATCCATCTACATAAAAATAAATTTCCCATTTTTTTGCTTCGCAACATTCTGCGAATTCCACTATTTTTGCTTCGCAACATACTTCGTATTCCCCTTTTCCCTTCATTACACCCTGAACGGTTACCAACAAAGTTATTGCACAACACCTTCGTTACATAATCTATTATGCCAGATGAAAGTTAATTTGTAAAGAAAAAAATCTGTTAAAATTCGACCCTCTGAACCAAGGGTTGTCATAAAAAATAAAATAAAAATACTTGACAGATTATTCTTTGTCTGGTAAAATATCCACACTTGGTAAAGAATGAGTGGTATCCAATGGCATTAACTTAAGCGTAACCACTTGTTACTCAACATGATGCTTGTGTTGTAAATTTTTTGTGTCGGTAGGAATTTTAATGAGAAAAGAGAGTTTATGGATTATTATAATTACAGTTGTAGCAGTAGTTGTGTCAGTTTTTAGCTTTACTCTTGCCTTAGCTTATCTTCAACTCCCTAAAGAGATTCCAACTCCAGAAGAGATAGAAATACCTATAAAGGAACTGAAAGAATTACCAAAGGAAGAGAAAACTCAGGAGATTAAAGAGGAGGTAAAAAGTAAAAGTGCTGAAACTACAAAAAAGATTTTACCTTACTATTCTCGTCTGGTTAAGAAAAAGTTATGGGAAGGAACAGAAACAGCTAAGATAGCTATTATTCTTGATGATGCAGGATATAGTACAAATGGATTTGTAAAAGAATTATTACAGATCCAAGCTCCTTTAACATTCAGTATCCTCCCTGGAGTAAAATATTCAAAGGAAATAGCTACCATGGCTCACGAGAAGGGATTTGAGATAATGCTACATATGCCGATGGAATATTGTGGTAATTCAAAAATGACTAAAGAAGATGAATTGTGTAGGACTAATCATAATATGAATCCATATAAATATGCTATTCTAACCGGGATGTCAAAGGAACAGGTAGAAGAAGAACTTGAGAATGCAATAAATAATATTCCTTATGTAGTTGGCATTAATAACCATATGGGGTCTAAAGCTACCGCCGATGAAGTGATTATGTCGTATGTGTTGGACAAGATTAAAACAAGGAATCTTTACTTTATTGATAGTGTTACTACTGGTCTGTCTGTGGCGTATAAGGTGGGTAAAAGAAAGGGTGTTCCTACGAATAAGCGGAGTGTTTTCTTAGATAATATAAACGATGTAGAATATGTTAAAGAAAGAATAAGTGAACTTATCTATATGGCTAAGCGGGATGGTTATGCAATCGGAATAGGACATGCTACTAAAAGGGCAACAACTGAAGCATTGGTAGAAATGGTGCCTAAATTAAAAGAGTATGGTATTAAAGTAGTTCCTGCATCTGAATTGGTAGATTAAGGTAAAATGGGATGGTTCACTATTGTTTGAAAGTTTGCGGTTAGAAAAGGGAGTTGAAATGGAAAGGTAGAAATTATCTTTCCATTTTCGAATTTCGAATTTCCAATTTCATACAGATAGATATGCGAAAGAAATCATAGGAAATTGCCCGAAAATGAACCATCCCGGTAAAATTAATATAATGGCAAAGATAATAATTGATATTAATAGATGTAAAGGGTGCGAGTTATGTACCACTGCCTGTCCTCATAATTTAATAGTAATGAGTGATGAGCTAAACAAATTCGGTTTTCATCCCGCCTCTTTTATCTCTTCCAATGAATGTAATGGGTGTACTCTATGTGCAGTTATTTGCCCTGATATGGCAATTGAGGTGTATAAATGAATAAGGTATTAATGAAGGGAAATGAGGCTATTGGTGAAGCGGCTATATTAGCAGGTTGTGATTGCTACTTTGGCTACCCCATTACTCCACAAAATGAATTAATTGCCTACATGTCTGAAAAATTACCGAAGATAGGGCGAGTATTTTTACAGGCAGAGAGTGAAATAGCGGCAATAAATATGGTTTTTGGTGCTGCCTGTACAGGTGCACGGGCAATGACTTCTTCCTCAAGCCCTGGAATTAGCCTAAAACAGGAAGGTATTTCATACATGGCTGGATGTGAATTACCTGGTGTGATTGTAAATATCGCTCGTGGAGGTCCAGGACTAGGCAATATTGCTCCTGCTCAAGCAGATTATTTTCAAGCTACAAAAGGCGGTGGCCACGGAGATTATCATTTAATTGTTTTAGCTCCTGCCTCAGTACAGGAAGCAGTTGACCTGACTCAAAAGGCATTTGACCTGGCAGATATATATCGTAATCCAGCTATGATTTTAGCTGATGGACTACTGGGTCAAATGATTGAACCAGTTGAGTTAAAACCTATTAAAAAGGCTAAACTTCCTCCTAAAACATGGACTTTAACAGGTGCAAAGGGTAGAGAGGCAAATGTAATCAAATCATTATATATTGACCCACCAAAATTGGAGGCACATAATTGGAAACTATATGAAAAATATCAACTGATGCAAAAAGAAATAGATTGTGAAACATGGCAGGTGGAAGATGCTCAATTAATAGTAGTTGCTTTTGGCCCGGTAGCAAGAATTTGCAAAGAGGCTATAAAACGAGTAAGAAAAGAAGGAATAAAAGCAGGTTTGATCAGACCAATAACCCTGTTTCCATTTCCTACTAAAATTATAAAAGACACAAATCCAAAAATTTTTTTAGTTGTTGAGATGAATTTAGGCCAGATGCTGGAAGATGTTAGATTGACAGTGGAAGGAAATGCACCTGTACATTTTTATGGCAAGCCAGGTGGTGTTTTTATTACACCTAAGGAGGTATATTTTAAGATTAAGGAAATAATGGGATAAGAATTAAAGGCAAAGGTAGACATCGTAACCAGAATTATACTGGACACTGCCATTAACTGAGCTATTTAGGGACGGTTCATTTTCATCGTTTTTCCGGTGATTTCTTTTGGATTTTAGGAATTGTTCATGGAACGCTGAAATTAGAAATTGGAAATTAAACTTTCACTGGTCTCCCCAATTTCTACTTTCTAATTTCAACTCCATTTTTTAACCGCAAGCTTTCACGCTAAAGTGAACCATTTCTAAAATCGCAATTTGTAACGGTATTGAGTATAACTTATTCCCTTGTCAAATTGTCAACTTCGTATGGAGGGCTAAGGTGAAGGTAGTATTTAAACGACCGGATAGTTTACGAGATGTCCCGCATCGTTACTGCGCTGGTTGTGGACATGGAATTGCACACCGATTAGTAGCTGAGGTAATTGATGAATTGAATATTCGAGAACAGACAATTGGCATCGCACCAGTTGGCTGTGCAGTATTTGCTCATGAATACTTCAATCTTGACATGGCAGAGGTTGCTCATGGTAGACCACCAGCTGTTGCTACTGGAATCAAACGGGCAAATCCTGAAAAGGTAGTTTTTACATATCAAGGAGATGGTGATCTAGCGGCAATTGGTATGGCAGAAACAATTCATGCCGCAGCAAGAGGGGAAAGAATTACTATTATATTTATTAATAATGCTGTTTATGGTATGACCGGCGGACAGATGGCTCCTACTACACTTCTACACCAAAAAACAGCTACTACCCCTTACGGGAGGTCTGGTAAAGATGCAGGATACCCAATAAAGGTGTGTGAATTATTGACTAATTTAGATGGAATTGCTTATTTATCCCGCGTAGCTTTAAATACACCTGCACATATTCTAAAGGCTAAGGCTGCTATAAAAAAAGCTTTTCAAGTACAAATGAATGACTTAGGGCTTGGATTGGTTGAAATTCTATCTCCATGTCCATCTATCTGGAGATTAACACCAAAAGAGGCTTTAAAATGGATTCAAGATGAGATGATACCTGTTTTTAAATTAGGAGAGTTCAGACACAGGAAACAGTGACCAGTAGAGAAAGGACAGGTGGGGAATTGAAGAGTGATACCCAATTACCA
Source organism: bacterium (assembly GCA_040754115.1). GTDB lineage: Bacteria > UBA9089 > CG2-30-40-21 > CG2-30-40-21 > SBAY01 > JBFMDD01. Next base: position 142 of record JBFMDD010000322.1, on the reverse strand, counting down.
AATTATGGTAACTGTTGGGACGGTTCACTTTTGTTTGAAAGCTTGCGGATAGAAAAGAGAGTTGAAATTGGAAATTCGAAATTAGAAATTAGGGAGAGAAGTAAAAGCCCAATTTCTAATTTCCAATTTCAATTTTCTGTGG